>CAXTDP010000384.1:0-5904 GCA_964242295.1 uncultured Acetobacteraceae bacterium
CACTTGGGTGGACAAGGTTCCTTCACAGGACACTCCATCATTGAACCTTGCGGGCAGCTGGAGAGGTGTAGGTCCCCAGCAACCCTCAGGCGGCAAGGGGGCTTGGCCAAGTCGGGCAACGCCAGGGTTCGCCGCGGCTTGGTCCAGCTTGCTTGGCGGTTCCTGCCGTTCCAAAAGGATAGCGCGCTTTCCCAGTGGTATCGCACCCGCACCGGGGTGCAAGGCGTGCGCAAGACAGTCCTGATTGTCGCTCTCGCCCGCAAGCTGCTCATCGCCCTGTGGCGCATGGCCACGACTGGCGAGGTTCCACACGGCGTGGTTCTGCGGGCTGTGGCCTGACAGGCGGGAGGAGCGAAGCAACCCACTTACCAGTTTCAGCGCCAGCAATACCCCTGGCTGGAAGCTGATGACGATCCGAAATGGCGGTGACCCAAGCCAGAACACGCTCATCGAGCCGTTCGTTAGAATGGGTCCGCTGCCTCGGAACCCCGCTGCTGAAGCGCATGGCTGCTTCGTGGTCCGGACCCCAAGCGGGTTCAACCGAATACAAGGTCGCGGCGCGAGCTTCGCGCGCACTGGCGGGTTCCCCTCGGGTCGTTTCTACCAAGCCGGCCTAAATGTCCTCCGAAAGGTCAAAGAACATTTGACACCTTAATCCCCATACAAGTTCCGGCCAACAAGGTCGCGCACGTTGTCACGCCGCTGGGCTTGCCGAGTACGTTGCCAAGGCCGCGTCGGTGCCGGCGTCTACCTCCTGCATGACGACCTCGTAGCCCCAAAGCGTGGCGGCATGGCGGAGCGTTCCTTCGGCGTCTCCGCGGGCGAGCAGCCTGCCCGGACCAGTGCGGTGCTCAAGGATCAGCCGACGGTCGCCGGACAGATCCACGTCCTTAACCTGGACGTCCGGGTCGTTTAATCCCGGGTCATAGGACCGGGCCACGCTACGGCGGATAGCCCGGTATCCCTCGTCGTCGTGAATGGCGTCCACCAGCAGCGTCGGCTCGGTGGTGTTGTCCAGCAGGCGGAACATGCGGAAGTCGCGGATGACCTTGGGCGACAGATACTGCAGCACAAAGCTCTCGTCCCGGTAGTCGGCCCAGACCCGGCGCAATGTGCCAACAGGGTCCTCGTTGCCGGCTAGGTCGGGGAACCAGGTGCGGTCCTCCGGCGTGGGTGCCTCGCAGATGCGGGCGATGTCTGTCATCATGGCATATCCCAGGGCGTAGGGATTGAAGCCCGGGCTGCTGGCAGGGTGGTCGAAGCCCGGCTGCATGATGACGTTGCTGGTCGAGTGCAGCACTTCCAGGAACGCCGCATCGTCGATCTGCCCGGTTTCGTGCAGCCGGGTCATAATCCGCTGGTGGACCCAGGTGGCGCAGCCCTCGTTCATCAGCTTCACCTGCGGCTGCGGGTAGAAATACTGGGCGATCAGCCGGACGATGCGGACTACCTCGCGTTCCCAGGGTTCCAGCCGAGGCGAGGTCTTTTCCAGGAAATAGAGCAGGTTCTCCTCCGGCAGCCTCAGGCGCCGTCGGCGCTCGGCGGCCTTGTCCATCCCAGGGACGGGCTTGCCGGGCGGCAGCGTGCGCCACAGGTCGTCGTACACCCGTTCGGCATGCTCCAGCCGCTCGCGTTCGCGCTTCTCCTCCGTGCGCAGCACCGGGCGGCTCCCGCCGTGACGATGCACGCCATGGCGCGACAAACTGTGCGCCGCATCCAGCACGCGCTCGACGGCCGCGATGCCGTGCTTATCCTCGCACCGGGCGATGTAGCCCCGCGCGAAGCCGAGGTAGTCGAGGATGGCCGACGCCTCCGTCCATTGGCGAAACAGGTGGTTGGCGCGGAAGAAGTGGTTGTGACCGAAAGCCGCATGGGCGATCACCAGCGCCTGCATGGTCGCCGTGTTCTCCTCCATCAGGTAAGAGATGCAGGGGCTGGAGTTGATCACCATCTCGTAGGCGAGGCTGGTGTAGCCGCGGCGGTAGCTGTGCTCGTGCTGCAGGAAACGCTTTCCATACGACCAGTGCCGGTAGGTCAGCGGCATGCCGTATGAGGTGTATACGTCGAGCATCTGCTCGGACGTGATCACTTCGAGGCGGTTCGGATAGCAATCGAGGCCAAGCTCGTCGGTGGCGATGCGCTCGATGGCGTTGTAGCAGCGGCGCAGGGTGCCGAAGTTCCAGTCTGTGCCGCGGTATAACAGGCCGCTCATGCCAATGCCCGGCGCGCGAACAGATCGCGGAACACGGGAAAGATGTCCCGCCGCTCCGTCACGCGCCGCATGGCCAGTTTCGGGGCGCGTTCCGCGAGCGGTGCGTAGCCGCGCCAGAGGTCGGTCCCATCACCGCGGATCATCATCAGCGACTGGGCGATCTCGATGTAGGCGAAGTGCTGCACCACCGGCAGGATCTCGGCTTCCAGCATCGCCAAGGCGCATTGCATGTCGCTACTGGAGTTGTCACCGTCAGACGCCTGCGCCGCGTAGATATTCCAGGAGTCCTTGGGATAGCGCTCGCGCTGGATGCGGGTCAACTGGGCGAGCGCGGTGGACACGACTGTCCCACCCGTGCGCGAGTCGGTAAAGAACGTGCTCTCGTCCACTTCCTCGGCGACTTCAGTGTGCCGGATGAACACCAGCTCCACACGCTTGTAACGGCGCTCCAGGAACACGTGCAGCAGCAGGAAAAACCGTTTGGCCAAGTCCTTCATAGGTTCCGACATCGACCCGGACACATCCATAAGACAGAACATCACCGCACGGGCAGACGGGTTCGGCCGCAATTGGAAACGGCGGTAGCGCAGGTCGAGCGGATCAATCCAGGGCACCCGCGCCAGCTTGCGCAGGGCCAGTTCCAACTCGCCCCGCAATGTTCGCAGCCGGTCGGGGGCCTCCCCGGTCTGCTCCAGCCGGGCAATCTCTTCCTCCACCGCCTGCACTTCGGGCGGCTTGGGGCGGCGCAGCCCGATACGCCGGGCCAGAGAGTGGCGCATGGTGCGCGACAAGTCCATGCGGGACGGAGAGCCGTCCGTGGTGATGCCGGCGCGGCTTGGCGCCGTAGTTTCCACCGCCGCCACTTGGTTTTTGACCAAATCGGGCAACTCGAGATCTTCGAAGAACAGGTCGAGGAACTCGTCCCGCGTCAGGACGAAGCGGAACCCGTCCTCCGCCTCGCCGCCGCCCTGGCCATCCCCGGCGGCGCCCTGACCGCCGTTGCCCTCCGGTGGCCGTTTGATCCGGTCGCCAGTCGAGAATTCTTTGTTTCCGGACAGCACCAGATGGCGCTCGCCCTTGGTGAACACGGTGTGGAACGACGGCTCGTGCAGCACGTCGGCCGGGATCGTCACGGCCTTCGCTTGGCCCAGCTCGCGCAAGGTGCCCTGGCGGATCGCTGCGCGGGCCGCTTCCGAGACCGCGTCCCTGGCCCGCGTCAGCACGCGCTGCCGATTCTCCAGGTTCTTGCCGTGCGGGTTAGGGCGTCTGTCGATGATGTCCAAGGGCATCCTCAGGAAGCTGATTGCTTGATCCGCATATACCACTCGACCAGCCGCCGGACCTGCCGTTCGGTGTAGCCGCGCGAAACCATGCGGGCAACGAAGTCGTGGTGCTTCTTTTCCGTGTTCCCGTCCTTCTTGGACCCGAAGCTGATCACCGGTAGCAAGTCCTCGACCTGGGAGAACATGCGCATCTCGATCACCTCGCGAATCTTCTCGTACGACGTCCAGGACGGGTTGCGTCCTCCATTCGCGGCCCGGCTGCGGAGCGCGAACTTCACCACCTCATTGCGGAAGTCCTTCGGGTTGGCGATCCCGGCCGGCTTCTCGATCTTGGTCAGCTCGCCATTCAGCAGCTCACGGCTCATCATCTGGCCCGTGTCGGGGTCCTTGAAATCCTGGTCCTCGATCCAAGCGTCGGCGTAGTCGAGGTAACGGTCGAATACGTTCTGGCCGTAGTCGCCGTAGCTTTCCAGATACGCTTTCTGGATTTCATTACCGATGAACTCGGCGTAGCGGGCGGCCAGCTCGGACTTGATGGTGGCGAGGTATGCGGCCTCCGTGTCCGGGGGGAACTGCTCGCGCCGGATCGCCTGCTCCAGCACGTACATCAAGTGAACTGGGTCGGCGGCAACCTCGCTCGACGAGTGGTTGAACGTGGCCGACAGCACCTTGTAAGCAAACCGGGTGGAGATGCCGTCCATGCCCTCGTCCACGCCGGCTGTGTCGCGATACTCCTGCATGGTGCGGACCTTGGGGTCGGTTTCGCGGATATTCTCCCCATCGTATACGCGCATCTTGGCGAAAGGGCGCGAGTTGGCGTGCGGCTTGAGGCGCGACAGCACGGCGAAGCGCGCCAGCATCTCCAGCGTGTGCGGCGCGCAGGGCGCTTCCGCTAGGGCCGAGCCGCTGATCAGCTTCTTGTAGATCAATGCCTCCTCCGTCACGCGGAGGCAGTATGGCACCTTGACCACGCACACCCGGTCCAGGAACGCCTCATTGGTGCGGTTGTTGCGGAAGCTCTGCCATTCCGCCTCGTTGGAATGCGCCAGCAGAATGCCGCCGAACGGGATAGCGCCGATGTTCTCCGTGCCGAGATAGTTGCCCTCCTGCGTTGCGGTGAGCAGGGGGTGCAGCATCTTAATAGGCGCCTTGAACATCTCGACAAACTCGAGGATGCCCTGGTTGGCGCGGTTCAAACCACCCGAGAAGCTGTAGGCGTCTGGGTCGTTCTGGCTGAACATTTCCAGCTTGCGGATGTCGATCTTGCCGACGAGGGCGGAGATGTCCTGGTTGTTGTCGTCGCCGGGTTCCGTCTTGGCGACCGCGACCTGGCGGCGGCGGGACGGGTAGAGCTTGACCACCCGGAACCGCTCGATGTCGCCGTCCCACTCGTCGAGCCGCTTGAGCGCCCAGGGGCTGGCAAGACCTGTGACGACCCGGCGCGGGATGCCGTATTGCTTCTCCAAGGCGTCGGCCATGATGTCGGGATCAAACAAGCCGAGCGGGCTTTCAAACACCGGGCTCAGTTCGGTGCCGGCCTTCAGCACATAGATCGGCTCCTGCTCCATGAGCAGCTTCAGCCGTTCGCCAATCGAAGACTTGCCGCCGCCGACCGGCCCCAGCAAGTAGAGTACCTGCTTGCGCTCCTCAAGACCCTGGGCGGCGTGGCGGAAGAAGGACACTATCCGCTCGATTGTCTCTTCCATCCCGTGGAACTCGTGGAACGCGGGGTAAATCCGGACCGTGCGGTTGAGGAAGATGCGTCCAAGGCGCGGGTCGCGCGAAGTGTCCACCAGTTCCGGTTCGCCGATGGCGCGCAGCATCCGCTCTGCAGGCCCGGCATAGCAGGCTGGGTCGTCACGGCACGTTTGGAGGTATTCCCTGACGCTCATTTCCACTTCGCGGCGCCTGTCGTGGAATGAGGCACTCAGAGTGAAGATATCAGCAGTTTCAGGCATCGAAAACCTCCAACACATGGCGATTATTCAAACACAATTGCTCGAGGCATGTCAGCCTCGCTGCCTCCAAAATGGCCGGTCAAAATGCTTCGACAGCCGGTCGCAGCACCGTAGTCCGGTGTTCTCCTTGACTGGGGTCTGAGGAGCAAGCGAACAGAAAACCTATGTAAGGCCGTGTCGCGCAGCTTGTCGCGGAGCCTTGCCCTTCTGCTACATACTTTGCAACAGAAAAGTGCCTGGCCCGCTTGAGGCCTGATCGAGGTCGCGCAGCTTAGGGCCTGTAAAAAACCAACAGAATTGGTTTGATGCTTGGGATTCCCGTGGCGGTCATGGTGCCGTAGTTTGCCGGGATGCTTGACCCTGCCCCGATCCGTTCACGTTTTGCGTTGTTGTCGCCGCACCTGGGCGAGCGGGGCCGCCGGCTTTTTGCGGCCAGCAAAGCGCGTGCGGC
>CAXTDP010000385.1:0-5881 GCA_964242295.1 uncultured Acetobacteraceae bacterium
ATGAGCCCAGGCGCGCAAAAACGCTCGCAACCTCACTCCGACAGGCTGCTAGGCCGGCCAGTTCTGCACCTTGAACGCCAGCTTCGGGATGTGGTGAAGGCGACCGGCGTTGTGTTTGTGGAGCATCGGCCGGTCAGTACCAGAAAGGGCAAGAGCAGCCTACCACTCCTCAACCAGCCAAGTGCACCAGCGCTTCAGTGCGCCTATTGGCTGCAGGTGGCGTGGACCGCTGCGCCGGCAAAGACATAGGCCGCATACAAACAGTCGGCGTGAGCGGCCGCAGCCCAGACAACAGGGTCGGTGCCGGCCAGGCAGCCGCGGAGTAAACGCTCCATATGCCTTCATGGTCCCGGAGTGCGCCCACCTGCTCTCGCCTTCACCTGCCGACGGCCTGCAGCAGGGTCGGCAGGTCGAGCCGCCGCAGGCTTTCGGTTGCGACATGCTCGATGATGTCGTCGAACAGCGCGCGCTTATCGCGCAGGATCTCGCCGATCCATTGCTCGATACTGTCCGGGGTGAGGTAGGAGAACACCTGCACTGGCCGAGTCTGGCCGATACGGTGGGCGCGGTCCTCGGCCTGCGCCTCGACCGCCGGATTCCACCACCGGTCGAAGTGGAACACGACGCTGGCGGCGGTCAGGTTCAGTCCCACGCCGCCGGCGCGCAGCGATGCCACCAGCACGTGGCGCTCCCGGTCGGACGCAAACTGCGCCACGGCGTCATCGCGCGCCGCGATCGACATGCGGCCCGTCAGCAGCACCGGGTTGAGCGGCTTGACCGCCGCCGCAATCGCCTCCGCCCCGAACGGGGCCGCGACGAACTGCGTGAAGAGCAAGGCTTTCTCGCCCGCCTCCGCCACCTGGTGCAAGCGCGGCAGCAGGTCGTTCAGCTTGGCCGACGCGCCGGTGCGCGGGCAGGCGTTGCAGATCTGCTTCAAGCGCAAGATCAGCTCGAGCACGTGCGTGACGCGCAACTCGGTCCCGAGCGAGTGCAGCCACACCAATCCGTCCTTCCTGGCGACCTCGTAGGCCGCCCTCTGCTGCGGCAGCAGCTCCGGCGCCAGCTCGAACACGGTCTTGGGCGGCAGGTCCCGCAGCACGTCCGCACGGCGGCGGCGAAGCTGCACCTGGGACAAGGCGCGGCGCAGGCCGGCCACCATATATGCCGGGTCGTGCAACCCGGGTGCCACGAAATCCAGGATGGAGGCTGCGTCGTCCGGACGGTTCTCCAGCGGGGTGCCGGTCAGCGCCCACGCCCGGCGGCGCGGCAGTGCCTTGACCGTTGCGGCGATGGCGGTGTGGGCGTTCTTGATCCGCTGCGCCTCGTCCGCCACCACTACCGCCCAAGCGCGGTGGCGCGGGCCGAGTGGGGCGGGCAGCGCCATGTCGCCACGCAGGGCTTCGAAGCTTGTCAGATAAACCTGCGCCGGCGCGCGCCAGCGTCCGCGGCGGTCCTCCGGCGGCCCGGTGCAGGTGGACAGCGACAGCTCCGGCGCCCATTCGCGAAGCTGCCGGCGCCATTGCAGCAGCAGCCCGGAGGGCACCACGATCAGGGCCGGACCCGGCATCCCGTCCCTGAGCAGCACGCGCAAGGCGCCGATGGCCTGGATCGTCTTGCCCAGTCCCATCTCGTCCGCCAGCAGTACGCCGGGTGCGGCCAGCAGCCGGGCGATGCCGGCCTGCTGGTACGCTGGAAGCGGCGCCCGCCAGGCAAGGCCAAAGGGCTGGTCCGCCACCGGCTGCTACGACACGTCCAACTCGGGGGCGTCCAACTCGGGGGCGTCATCCTGGCTCGGCGGCTCCGCCAGGCTCGCCTCCTCGGCATAGTTGCTGGCGATCTCCGCGGACACCAGCCGTACCGCACGGTCGTCCAGCCGGCGTAGATCCCACTGCGTGATCCAGCCCTTGATGTACTGACGCACCGTGCGCGAGCTCGTGCGCTCCGGTAGCGGCAGCGGCGGGGCGGGCCAGCCATAGGCGTCCTGGTACATCAGCCGCACCTTGTCGTGGCAGGCAAGCAGGACGCCTGCGGTCAGCGGCAGCAGGCGATGGTGCAGCACCGTCCGCTCGATATGAGCGATGCCGGCCTGGGCCAGCGCGGCCTCGGCATCGCGGCCCTTCAGGAGCAGGCGTTCCGGCAGCCTCTCGCTGTCCAGCCGGGAGTTGATGACTGCGGTGGCGAAGTCGTCGGTGATGGCATAGACGACGGCCAGGCCGGACACGCGCCGCGCCGCGTCCAGGCCCAGCCAGTTGGCCAGCCAGGCGTAGGCCATGGCGCGCTGGAGCGGCGTGTAGCGCCCGATAAGCTCCACCTCGTCCAGCAGAATGCACCATCCGGCATAGCCTGCGGCGCGAACGAGTAGCGGCACGAAGCGCACCAGGTAACCGGCCATCTCCGCTGCCGGCACCGGCTTGAGCAGGAAGGTCCGGCCCGCCCCTGAGGCGCCCAGCGCTTTGCGGATCACCGCCATGTTCACCTTGGCTCCGGACCACAGCCGGCCGATCACGCGCAGGACCTCCGGCGGTGTGGAAAAGCGGCGGAGCAGGAAAACGCAGGCCGCGAACACCGGCGGGAACCCGGCCTCGGGCGCGCTGATGGCAGCCTCCAGCGCGTCCAGCGCGCCGGGCTGGCTGCGCAGGCCGTCAATGCACCCAGCGATGGCGTCGTCCGGACGGTCCGGCAGCGACGCGTCGCGGAGCGCTGCGGCGAACACGTGCCCCGGGTGCGACAGCGGCGTCTCCTTGCTGACCACCACGCGGCTGACGACAAAGTTCTGCCCATAGGCGACCTCGGCGAGGTAGCCCAGCATGTGGGACTTGCCGCTGCCGAACCCGCCGGCCACCCCGATGCCGGCGCGCGCCGGGCCAGGGGGCGCCCAGACGGACGCCAGCGCGGCATCGAAGGCGTGCTCGACGGCGGTCTGCTCCGTGCCCATCTGCCGGATTGCGGCGCGGTTGGGGACGCCGGCCCGCAGCGCCTCGACGGCCCTGCGTGCGTCCAGGACGCGGGCCGGACCTGGCGCTTCCCAATCCAAGGCTATCATGCGGCCAGCCACACCAACGGCGCGACCGGATTTTGCCGGTCGCCCGGGCGCACGTCCGGCCAGACCCGCATCTGCAGGGCGGCATACTGGCTGATGGCGCGGCGCGGGTCGCCGGTCGCAAGTTCGGGGCCGGCCAGCACGGCCGTAAACAGGCCCGGCGTATCCTCCGTCCCATCGATCATCTCCCGCAGCACCTCGTAGGCGTCCATGACGGCAGCGGGCGAATAGCGCAGCATCCCCTCGCGCGGGACAGCCTGCGCAAGCTGCCGGACGTCCAGCACGACCAGCAGCCCGGCCACTCCGGCCTTGTGCGCGAAGCGGCAGATGGAGGCGAGGGCGGCCCGCGCGTTGGTGCGTCCGATCCGGGCCGAGATGCTGGCCGCATGCAGCAGGGCCGCAGCGACCTTCTCGCCCCGCAGCCACTGCAGCACGGGCGGCGCCATGTCGCCGCCGTCCGGCTCCAGCCGGGCCAGGCATAGGCGCAGCAGCGCGGCGCGGACATCCTGCGCCAGCCGCCGGTCGTCCCAAAGGCTGGCGGTCAGCCACTGGTCGCGCTGACGGGCAAGCAGGGTTGGCGCGACGCCGAAGCGGGCGGCCAGCTCGGGCATGGCGAGCTGCGCGCCGGGCTGCGGCCAGCGGTAGTCATGGGCGGTAAACAGACTCTCGACATAGGATTGTAGCAGGGCGTCCCAGGGCAGCGCGCGGGCTACGGCGAAGAACAGTTCCTGCATCAGGCTGATGCGGGTAGTCGCGGCGTCCACGTGGACCGTCATCATGCCCCGCATCCCGCCAAGCCGCAGCAAGCGGTCCGTGGCAGCCTCGACCGCGGCATCGTCGCCGACCGCCATCTTCACCGATGCGCCGCCTTCCGGCATGAAGCCGGCGAGGTACTCCCGCTCAATGACCGCGAGCCACTCAGCGAGCGGCAGCGGCGGTGTCGTCAGGACGTCCATGGGACGGCTCCCCGGTGAGGCGGCCGATGAAGCGGATGGCAAAGAAGTCGTGCTGCCCGCCAGTCTCATCGAAGACGGTCAGCCGCTTTCCGCCCTTGCGCCCGGTCGAGCCGCCCAGCTCGAAGCCATAGCCGCCTCCGGTTGTCGCGTCCGGCTGGCGGTCCAACCGCAGCAGGTCGGCGACGAACTCCTCCTGCGGGTAATCGGCTGCCGCGACGGGCAGCACGGTGAGCTGGCCGTGCAGCTCCGCAAGTGCCACGAGCGGCCCGGGGCCGTGCCGTCCCGGGCGCCAGGCCGGGTCCTCGGCCCGGGCCTGGCCCATGTACAGCGCGAACAGCCGGTCGAGGAACTGGCGGGCGTTGAACCGCTCCGGCCGCTGCTGCAGCGCCTTGAGCTGGGCGGCGACGAAGCTGGGGCGGATGCGCTTCTCCAACCGGCGCCCGATGCGCACGCCCCCGGCACGGGCGTCGAGCCGGAGCGCGACCGGATACGCCGTCACCCGCCCGTCCCGCTCTACCAGCACCACCCCGGCTGCTTTTGCCGCCGCCGCCAGCTCCTCCAGCCACGCGCCGCTCGCAAAGGCTGCAGCCACGTCGTACTCCAACGCCACGGCCATCCGGGCGAAAGGTTCGGCCGCCCGCGCCAGCTCCGCTTGCGCCGCGGCGATGCCCGTTGGCAGGCTTGCCACCGCCCCCTCCCGGGCAGCCCGGCGCAGGCGCTTGATCGCCTTAACCGCCGCCACTGCCTGCTTCTCGGCGGCGCTAAGAAGCTCGTCCACCGCGGCCAAGCTCGCCTCGAGGCTGTCGGAGGCCGGCAGTGCGTGGCGTGGTGTGTCATCCATGGGACGGGATGTTACAAACATTGGCGCTTGGCAACAAGCAGGCGCCGTGCGGCTTGGCCGCAATCCGGCGAGATGGACGCAGCGCAGCGGAGGCGCATTGACCCGCGAAGGAAACGCCGAGTTCAAGGTGATCGCCGGGCACGGCGTGGGTGCGGCGACGCCCAAGTTGCTTTAGCCCACGATTGCACAGCCTTCTGCCGGTTCAGATGGACGCCGCTTGGTGCCCGGAGTGCCGTCCGGGGCGACCTCGCGCAGGGACTGGAAACCTACGAGCGCGCCACCTGGCGCCTGGGCTGCTCCGCTGTCTGTCTGGACCGCGGCGTGCTGCTCCAGGGCGCCTGCGGCCAGTACTGGAAGCAGGCGCGGTGCCGCTTCAGGCCTGCCGGAGACTGGCTGGGACTGACCTGCCACTACTGCCAAAAGGTTGCCATATTGGGACCGTCGCAAGTTTGGGGGTGCGGCGGCCAATTGGCTATCGTCGCGTTTGTTCTCTGGCCGAGGGTGGATGCGTGGCTTGGATGTTGAGGTTGGTAAAGATCGGGGTTGAGGGCGAGGGGCCGTGCACGGACATCATGGAGGTCCACCGGCCCGATGACCTTCGCGACATCGCTGATCTAGGTCTGAGAGGCACCCCTTTCAGGGTGTTTCGGTAGGCGCCGGCCGCTGAGTGGCGTTGGTGCACTTGGCTGGTTGGGAAGCGGTAGGCTGCTCTTTCCCTTTCTGGTACGGACCGGCTGATGTCTCACAAACACAACGCCGACCGCCGTCACCACATCCCAAAGATGGCGTTCAAGGTGCAGAACTGGCCGGAGTACGAAGCGGGGCTGCGTCGGCGTGGCAGCCTGACGTTGTGGATCGAGGACGCAGCGTTGGGAGACTGGCAGAGCACGGGGCCGGGCGGACAGGCTCGCTATACGGATGCGGCTATTCAGACCAGCCTGATGCTGCGCACGGCGTTGAAGCTGGCACTGCGCCAGGCTGAAAGCCTGATGGCATCGGTCCTCACGTTGATGGGTCTGACACTCTCGGCGCCGGATCACACCA
>CAXTDP010000386.1:0-3460 GCA_964242295.1 uncultured Acetobacteraceae bacterium
GGGGTGGCGGGCGCCTGCACCCGGCGGGGGAGCCGGTGGCGCTGTGCTGGGACTTGGCGGCGGAACGGGTGTTCGATGATGCGGAGGCTTCGCTTCTCCCTTCTCCTTCGGGAGAGGGAGCCGTATTAGCTCTCCTGAAAGGATCAGCTCCATGCCCGTGTTTTCCATTCCTCGTCGTGCCGTGCTGGCTGGGGCGACTGCGTTGCCGTTGGCGGGAGTGCGGCCGGCCCATGCGGCCGAGCAGGTGACCATTGCCACTTGGGGCGGCGATTATGCCAACCTGCTGCGCGCCAATGTGGACGAGCCGCTGATGGCGCCGCAGGGCATCACCGTGGTACAGGACACCGGCGACGAGGACCCGCGCGTCGCCAAGCTGTTCGCCCAGCGCCGGCTGCCGCGCGGCGCCGACGACGTGATCTGCCTGCAGGCCGTCCGCGCGCACGAGGTGCAGGAGGCGGGGCTGCTGGAGCCGCTGGACGAGACCAAGGTGCCCAACCTGGCCCACGTGCTGCCGAACCTGCGCACGACGTTCTATGGCCCGCATATCTGGAGTCCGCAGGTCATCATCTACAACCCCGACCGGGTGCCGGACCCGCCCAAGACCTTCACCGACCTGCTGGACCCCAAGTGGAAGGGCAAGGTGGGGGTGGGCGACATCAACTATTTCTACGTGATGATGGCCGCTGCCTTGGCCGTGGCGGGCGATCCCAACAAGGTCGAGGACGCCGCGGCGCGCGACCTGGTGCTGAAGCTGAACGGCAACGGGCTGCGGCTGTATCCGTCCACCGACAGCATCGGCGCCGGGGTGAAGTCCGGGGAGATTGACGTGGGGCTGATGTGGCACGCCCGGGTGCTGATGTGGCAGAACGCCGGCATCCCCGTGAAGGCGCAGTTCCCCACCGAAGGGTCGGTGCTCTATCTGTCCGGCATGGTGGTGCCGAAGAATGCCGCCAACAAGGCCAGTGCGTTCCGCTACCTGAACGCGATGATGGAGCCTTCGGCCCAGCGCGGCTTTGCCGAGCATATGGGTTATCAGCCCACTGTCGGGAATTCGCCGCTGGAGGGCGCGTTGGGGCAACGCCTGGCGCTGCCCGACCCGGCGCCGCGCATGACGCTGCCGGACTACGGCATCGTCGGCAAGCTGCAGGGGCCGTCGTCCGAGTGGTGGAAGAAGAACGTGGCGCGTGCCTGACTTGGGCGCAGCGACCACCGGGGCGTTGGCGGGGGCGCCCCGGCGGGTACGGCAGGCCGGGGCCGCGGTGTTCCTGGGGCCGGCGACGCTCGCGGTGTCGGTCATGCTGCTGCTGCCGTTGCTGCTGCTGCTGCGGTTCAGCCTGAACCAGTATGACGCGGCCGAGCTGATGATCGAGACGGTGACGGGGGCGAACTACTTCCGATTTGTGTCCGACCCGTTCTATCGCGGCGTGCTGCGGACCACGCTTGGCGTGGCGGCGGGGTCCACGGCGTTGTGCCTGCTGCTGGGGCTGCCGGTGGCGTATCGGCTGGCGCGTATGCAGGGGCGCTGGAAGTCGGTGTGCATGCTGGCGGTCGTGCTGCCGCTGTTTGTCGGCAGCACCGTGCGCATGGTGGGCTGGATGATCCTGTTCGCCCATGGCGGCATGGTGGACACCGTCGTGCGCCGGGTGACCGGAGGCGGGCTGGAGCTGATGTATACCACCTTTGCGGTGGTGTCCGGCATCGTGTCCATCACCCTGCCGTTTGCGATCCTGACGATGCAGAGCGCCATCGAGACGATTGACCCGAGGGTGGAGGAGGCGGCGCGCAGCCTGGGCGCGGCGCCGGGGCGGAGCTTTTGGCGGGTGGTGTGGCCGTTGGCCCTGCCGGGCACGGCGACGGCGGGAATCCTGTGCTTCATCCTGGCGATGAATGCCTATGCGACGCCTTATCTGCTGGGCGGGCCGCGGTTCCAGATGATGGCGCCGCTGCTATACTGGGAGTTCAGCACCAACAACAACTGGCCGTTCGCGTCGGCGATGGCGCTGCTGCTGATGACGACGACGCTGGTGCTGACCTCGTGCAGCGGGCTGCTGATCCCGAAGCGATACCGGGTGTAGGGCTGCGCTGGGGTGTGAGGCTGGGCCGGGGTCGGGTTGGGCTGCCGCGGGGGGCGGCACGTTGACCCGGCGGGGAAGGTCCGGGCAGTGTCGCGGCAGCCAGCCGGGGGGAACGATGTGCTGAATGCTGCAATCCTGGGCCTGGGCTGGTGGGGCCGCACGATCACTGCGACGCTGGAGGGGAGCGATGCGCTGCGCATCACGGCGGCGCTCGACCCGGACCCCGCTGCGGCCGGGTTCGCCGTCGAGCGTGGGCTGCGGGTGCTGCCGGACTTCGATGCGGTGCTTGCCGATCCAGACGTTGACGCCGTGATCCTGTGTACGCCGCATACGCTGCATGCAGTGCAGGTGCGCCTGGCGGCGGCGGCCGGCAAGCACGTGTTCTGCGAGAAGCCGCTGTGCCTGACGCGGGCGGACGCCGTGGAGGCGATTGCCGCCTGCCGTGCCGCGGGCGTGGTGCTGGGGGTCGGCCATGAGCGGCGGTTCGAGCCGCCGGTGCAGGAGCTGCGGCGCATGGCTGGGGCTGGTGAGCTTGGCATCCTGCTGCAGGTCGAGGCGAACTTCAGCCAGGATAAGTTCCTGGACTTGCCGGCGGACAACTGGCGCCTGTCGGGACGGGAGGCGCCGGCCGGGCCGATGACGGCTACGGGGATACACCTGCTCGATCTGGCCGTCAGCTTGCTTGGGCCGGCGGAGCGGGTGCTGGCGAACGTGCGGCAGCTTGGCAGCCCGTTGGCCAACGGCGACACGCTGGGCGCGCTGGTCGGGTTCCGCAGCGGGGCGAATGCGCTTATTTCGGCCATCCTTGCCACTCCGTTCGATGGGCGGTTTGCGGTGTATGGCAGCAAGGGATGGGCGGAGGTGCGGGACCGGAACCACCCGGAGCGGTCGGAGGGCTGGACGCTGACGACCTCGATCCGCGGTGCGGGGAGGGCCACGGTGGACTATGCGCCGGCGCCGGCGGTGCGCCTCAACCTGGAGGCGTTTGCGCGGGCTGCGGCCGGTGGGGCGCCTTATCCGATGCCGCACGAGGAGATGCTCGGCACCATTGCCGCGTTGGAGGCGGTGTTCCGATCCGCGCGCAGCGGCGGAATCGAGGCGGTGGAGCATTGATCGGCGCCGCGGCGTCCGTGCATACGCGCGTCCCTGCGTTCAATGGGTAGGGACGCATGGAGCAGACTTGCGGTGGGGTCCGGACGCGCAGCGACCGGAGCTGACTGCGATGTGCTTTCTAACGGAAAAGCCAGACCGGTTTGCGTCTAGACTGGACGCAAACCGGTCTGGCCCATGCTGCAACCTGATACAGCTTGCCGGAAAGGCGCCATGACCGAACAGCCCGATTTCCGTAGCCGCGTTCCCTATGCGCCGATCCATCGGCGGCCGCC
>CAXTDP010000386.1:3470-5881 GCA_964242295.1 uncultured Acetobacteraceae bacterium
CTTTGATGAAGATGCCCTTGCGATCGAGACTATTCAAGAGCTGATCCTTTAGAACGCCACCTTCAAACAAGCTCTCGATGCGGTTCCGCGGAGGGAGTGAACGACAAACCGCAGAGCCATTCCGTCTTCCCGCCGCCTTTCCGCCTGCCGGGGGGCGCACGGGTGGCGGTTTGGACCATCGTCAACGTCGAGAACTGGGACCCCGGCGGCGCCATGCCGCGCACGGTGCTGCCGCCGCCGATGGGGCAGCCGCTGCTGCCGGACCTGCCCAACTGGGCGTGGCATGAGTATGGGATGCGGGTTGGGGTGTGGCGGTTCTTCGGGGTGCTTGCCAGGCGGGGGCTGCGGGCTTCGTTCGCGCTTAACGGGTCGGTGTGTCGGCTGTATCCCGAGATGTGCGAGGCGGCGCACCGGGCGGGGTGGGACTTCATGGGGCATGGCTATGTGCAGAAGCCGATGCACCGGGTGGAGGACCAGCGGGCCGCCATTGCCGATACGGTTGCTGCTATTCGCGACTGCACCGGGGCGGCGCCGCGCGGGTGGGAAAGCCCTGGCCTGACCGAGACGTCGGAGACTGCCGACCTGCTGGCCGAGGCGGGGATCGAGTATGTGGCGGATTGGGTGCTGGACGACCAGCCGGTTGCGGTGCGGACCCGCAGCGGGCGGCTGGTTTCGGTGCCTTATACGGTCGAGGTTAACGACGTCGTTATTACCGCGGTGCAGCAGCACCGGTCGGACGAGCTGCTGCACCGCGGGCGAGACCAGTTCGATCGGCTGTGGCAGGAAGGGGCGGAGCATCCTCGGGTGATGGCGATCTCCATCCACCCGTATCTCACCGGGGTTCCGCACCGGATCAAGTATCTGGAGGCGCTGTATGACCACATCCTGGGGCATGAGGGGGTGGCGATGCTGACCGGGGCGGAGATACTGGACTGCTACCTGCAAAGCGCCGGGGCCGGTTGAGGCGTGGCGGGATGGCGGCGGGGCCAGCAGGGAGGGGGTTGAGCGGTGCCGGTTGCCGGTAACCGCCGGGCCGTCGTCGTCGGCGGGTCCATCGGCGGGCTGTTCGCCGCGTTGCTGCTGCGGCAGCGGGGCTGGGATGTGCATGTCTGCGAGCGGGTGGCGGCGCCGCTGTCCGGGCGTGGGGCGGGGATCGTCACCCATCCGCAGCTTTGGCGCATCCTGGAAAAGTTGGGGTTGGACCCGCATACCGAGTTCGGGGTGGCGGTGCGGCGCCGGGTGACGCTGGCGAGGGATGGCTCGGTGCTTGGCGGCCTGGACTGCCCGCAGGTGATGACGTCTTGGGACCGGCTGTTCCGGATGCTGCGCGGGGCTTGGCCGGACGGGCGCTATAGCCTGGGGGAGGAGCTGCGGTCGGTGGCCTGCGTTGGGGGTGGGGTGGTGGCGCGGTTCGGCAACGGCGCAGTGCGGGAGGCCGAGCTGCTGGTGGGGGCCGATGGATTCCGCTCGGTGGTGCGGGCGTTGTGCATGGGGGATGCGGCGCCGTCCTATGCCGGCTATGTCGCTTGGCGGGGGCTGATCGCCGAGGCGGAGATGCCGGCTCGGGCGCATGCGGACCTGTTCGAGCATTTTGGCTTCTGCCTGCCGGAGGGGGAGCAGATGCTGGGGTATCCGGTGGCGGGCGAGGGCAACGATTTGCGGCCGGGGCATCGCCGCTACAACTTCGTCTGGTATCGGGGGGCTGGCGAGGCGGATGCGCTGCCGGATCTGCTGACGGACGCGGGGGGGCATACTCATGCTCTGTCGATCCCGCCGCCGTTGATACGTGGGGTGGTGGTGGAGGCAATGCGCCGGGCGGCGGATGCTACGCTGGCGCCGCAGTTCGCCGCGGTGGTGCGGGCGACGGCGCAGCCGTTCCTGCAGCCGATCTATGACTTCGAGAGCGCTCGGATGGCGTCGGGGCGGGTGGCGCTGCTGGGCGACAGCGCGTTCATTGCCCGGCCGCATGTGGGTGCGGGGGTGACCAAGGCGGCGGAGGATGCCTTGGCGTTGGCTGAGGCGCTGGAGGCAGGGGGCGACGTGGCGGCTGGGCTGGTCCGCTATGAGGCGGAGCGGTTGCCGGCTGGGCGCCGGGTGGTGCAGCGGGCGCGGCACTTGGGCGCCTATTTGCAGGCGCAGCGCAGCACGGAGGAGGAGCGGCAGGCGGCTCGGCGGCATCACACGGCCGAGGCGGTGATGGCGGAGACGGCGCTGCTGGATTTCTAGGCGGGTTTGCGCGGCCTGGCGCGCGCCGGTGTTGGCGGGGCCGGAGGATGCGGGCCTGATTTACTTGTGCGCCGGAGCTTTGACGGTTTGCTCAGCCTTCAGGCGGGCGCCATCGGGCGTCGGTGCGGGTGGCTTGGTGCAGGACGAAGGCGACGGCTTCGGCCGGGTCGTCCGGCAGGGTGTGG
>CAXTDP010000387.1:0-5876 GCA_964242295.1 uncultured Acetobacteraceae bacterium
TCCAGCAACGGTGCGTCAAGCGGGACCGTCACCGCCGCAGCTTCGGGTCCAGCGCATCGCGCAGCCCGTCCCCCAGCAGGTTGAACGCCATCACCGTGACCAGGATCGCCAGCCCCGGGAAGGTCAGCAGCCACCAGGCGCGCTGGTAGAACTGCAACGCGTCGGCCAGCATGGTGCCCCACTCCGGCGTCGGCGGCTGCGCCCCCAATCCCAGGAAGCCCAGCGCCGCCGCATCCAGGATCGCGGTCGAGAACCCCAGCGTCGCCTGCACGATCAGCGGCGCCGCGCAGTTCGGCAGCACCACCAGCAGCATCAGCCGCCACACCCCTGCCCCGGCGCTGCGCGTCGCAACCACATACTCCCGCGCCAGTTCCCCCAGCGCCGCCGCCCGCGACAGCCGCACGTAGCCCGGCAGCAGCACGACCGCCACCGCCAGCATGGCATTCGTCAGCCCCGGCCCCAGGATCGCCACCACCACAATCGCCAGCAGCAGGCTGGGGAATACGAGCAGCACGTCCATCGCCCGCATGATGGCGATGTCCACCAACCCGCCCACGAACGCCGCCACCAGCCCAAGCAACGTGCCGACCGACAGCGACAGCGCCACCACGACGGCGCCGATCACCAGGGACAGCCGCGCCCCGTAGATCAGCCGGCTCAGGATGTCCCGCCCCAGACTGTCCGTGCCCAAGGGGAAGTGCGGGTCCTGGAACGGCGGCGCCAGGAAGCTTTCGCGGAACTGCTCCGCCGGGCCGTGCGGCGCCACCAGCGGCGCGGCGATGGCCAGGACCACCAGCAGCGCCATGACGGCCAGCCCGGCCGCGGCGCCACGGTTCTCCACCACGCGGCGGAACAGCCCGGCGCTGGGCGCAGCGACGGTTGTGCCCGAGGCCACGCCGGCATCCGGCGCCATCACCGGCGCAGCCTCGGGTTCAACACCCCATACAGCACGTCCACCCCGAGGTTCACCAGCATCACCAGGATGGCGATCAGCAGCGTGCCGCCTTGCAGCACGTTGTAGTCGCGGCTCTGGATCGCCTCCACCAGCCAGTGGCCGACGCCGGGCCAGGAGAACACCGTCTCCGTCAGGATCGCCCCGCCCAGCAGCGCGCCCACCTGCAATCCCAGCACCGTCACCACGGGGATCAACGCGTTGCGCAGCGCATGGACCACCACGACCCGGCCCGGCGCCAGGCCCTTGGCCCGCGCCGTCCGCACGTAATCCTCCCCAAGCACCTCCAGCATCGCCGACCGGGTCATGCGCGCGATGGTCGCCAGCGGAATGGTGCCCAACACGATGGCCGGCAGGATCAGGTGCTGCACGGTGGAGCGGAACGCCCCGGGTTCCCCCGCCAGCCAGCTGTCAACCAACAAGAATCCCGTGACCGGCTCGACGTAGTACAGGTCGCCGATCCGCCCGGACACCGGCGTCCAGCCCAGCCATACCGAGAAGATCAGGATCGCCATCAGCCCCCACCAGAAGATCGGCATGGACGCCCCGGTGACCGCGACGCCGATCAGCCCGTAATCCAGCGCCGACCCGCGCCGCACCGCCGCCATCACCCCCAGCGGCAGGCCCACGACAATCGCAAACAGCAGGGCGCAGAACGACAGCTCCAGCGTGGCCGGGAAGAAGGTCGTGAACTCGGTCCACACGCTCGCCTGGGTCTTCACGCTGCGGCCCAGGTCGCCCTGCGCCAGCCCGGCCTCATAGGTCAGGAACTGCCGCCACAGCGGCTGGTCCAGGCCCAACTCGTGCCGGAAGTAGGCCAGCCGCTCCGGCGTGATGCCGCGCTCGCCGGTGCGTACCTCGACGGGATCACCGGGCACGGCATGGATCAGGATGAAGCCCAGCAGCGTGACCCCGATGAAGGTTGGCACGATCAGCGCCAAGCGCCGGGCCAGGAGGCGAAGCATGGGTTACACGCCCTGCAGGGATGCCATCATTGCAACGAGTACAACGACGCGGCCATCCAGGACCAGACACGAGCTAGGCCAGTTGAACCACCACGCCGCACGCGGCTCGCAACGAAGGCCCGGCATGGGCAGCCGTGGAATGACCGCAAGCTCAGCCGCCCCCGCCCCTACTTCCGGTCCACCCCCTACTTCAAGTCCACGCGGTCGAAGGTGTGCCGGCCGAACGGGGACATCTGGTAGTTCAGCACCTCCTTCCGCATCGGCTGGAAGGCGACGGAGTGGGCGATCAGGAAGAACGGCGCTTCCTCATGCATCAGCACCTGTGCCTGCTCATACAGCTTGGTGCGCTCCCCCTTGTCGGTCAGGGTAACGGCCTTGTTCACCAGGTCGTCGAACTGCTTGTTGCACCACTTGGTGCTGCTGCCGCCACCGATGCGCGCCGCGGCGCAGCCGGACAGCGGGACGAAGAAGTTGTCCGGGTCACCATTGTCCCCGGTCCAGCCCAGCTCTGCCATCGTGTGCTCGGCCTGCTGCACGCGCTTGCGATACTCACCCCATTCGTAGCTGACGATGCGCGCCTTGATGCCGACCTTGGCAAGGTCCGCCTGCATCAGCTCGCCGATACGCCGGGCGTCGGGGTTGTAGGGCCGCTGCACCGGCATCGCCCACAGCTCCGTCTCGAACCCATCGGGGAACCCGGCATCCGCCAGCAGCTTCTTCGCCGCCGCGGGATCGAACGGGTAGAACGGAACGTCCTTGTCCCAAGACCACACCGTGGGCGGGATTAGGTTCCGCGCCGGCTCCCCGGCACCAAGGTATACGGCGTCCAGGATCGCCTTGCGGTCAATCGCCATGTTGATCGCCTGCCGCACCCGCTTGTCGTCGAACGGCTTCTTGGTCACGTTGAACGCGAGGTAGCCGATGTTCAGCCCGGGCTGGTCCATCAGTTGCAGCGCCGCGTCCGACCGTATGCCCGGCAGGTCCGCCGGCGCCGGATAGGCCGACACCTGGCACTCATTGGCCCGCAGCTTGGCCAGCCGCACCGCCGGGTCCTTGTTGATGGAGAACACGAGCACATCAAGATGCGCCTTCTCCCCCCAGAAATCGTCGAAGCGCCGATAACGCACGGTGGCGTCGCGCTGGTAAGCGACGAAGCTGAACGGTCCCGTGCCGATCGGCACCTGGTCGATCTGCTCGGGCTTACCGGCCTTCATCAGCGCCGCGCCGTATTCGGCCGACAGGATAGAGGCGAACTCCATCGCCATGTCCGACACGAACGGCGCGTTGGGCGTCTTGAGCACGATGCGGACGGTATAGTCGTCCACCTTGTCCATCGACTCCACCAGCGTGTTCAGGCCGAGGTCGCCCCAGTAGTCGTAGCTGCCGCCGGACACCTTGTGATACGGATGGTCCTCCCGGGCCATGCGGTTGAAGCTGAACAGCACGTCGTCGGCGTTGAACTCGCGCGTCGGCTTGAAGGTGGCGTTGGACTGCCACTTGACCCCGTGGCGCAGGTGAAAGGTGACGGTCTTGCCGTCCTCCGACACGTCCCACCGCTCCGCCAGCCCTGGCTCGATCTCGACCGACGCCGGCTTGAACTCCACCAGCCGGCCATACACGGGATGGGTCGCGTCGAACGTCGTGCCCGTGGTGTTGAGCTGCGGATTGAAGTTCTCAGGCGAGCCTTCGGAGCAGTACACGAGCGTCTTGGCCTGCGCCGCAGACAGCGACAGCACGGCGGCGCCGGCAAGCAGGAGGGTGCGGAGCATGATCGGCCCTTTCCGGATAATTGCGCGGAGCATCATGGCTCTTGAGCCGGGGGTCAACGCCTGCATACGTCCACGGGTCGCGTGACGGTGCAGGCCGATGGCAACGTGCCTCATCCCTGTGCAGTCGCTTGCAATCAACCGTGCCCCTGGGCTTCACTGCTCAAAACCAGGGCGCCCCGAATGAACACATCCACGTCCCGCGTGCTGTCCGGCGCCGAGGTGCGCGCCCTGTCCGTCCGCTCCAACGCCCGCGGCGCAGCGCGGACGGCGTTGCATGGGGGCGCGCTGGCGCTGGCCGGCGCGGGCGTCGCGCTGTCAGGCCCATGGACCCTGCTGCCGGCGATGCTGCTGCTGGGCGTCCTGCAATCGGCCCTGTTCGCGCCGATCCACGAAACGATGCACCAGACGGTGTTCCGCAGCCGCCGGGCCAATGCCGTGGTGGGCTGGCTGGCAGCCTGCCCGTCCCTGCTGAACCTGCACTTCTACACCGCCTTCCACCTGGCGCACCACCGCTTCACCCAAGACCCGGATCGCGACCCCGAGCTGGCGCCCCGGCCGCCGGGCAGCCTGGACACATACTTGCTGCGCGTCCTGGGCGTGAACTACTGGCGGGCGCGGGCGGCTGTCATCCGGGACTGCTGGCGTGGGGACCTGTCGGGCTATCCCTACATCCCGGGCACCGCGGCGCCACGGGTCGTCCATAGCGTGCGAGCGATGTGCATATTCATGGCGGCGCTTGCCCTGGGGTCCGCCGCCGTGTTCGGCTGGTGGGTGCCGTTCGCATTCTGGATCGTGCCGCAACTGCTCGGCCAGCCGCTGCTGCGGCTTTACCTGCTCACCGAGCACACGGAATGCACCCTGGACGCCAACGGCCTGACCAATACCCGCACCACGCTGACCAACGGGCTGATGCGGCTGCTGATGTGGAACATGTCGTTCCATACCGAGCACCACCTGTATCCCTCGATCCCGTTCCACCGCCTACCCGACGCCCATGCCGCCGTGCGCAACCGGCTGGGCGTCGTGCAGGACGGGTATGCCCGGTGGCACCGCGGCTATTTGGCGGACATCCTCCGCCGCGCGTGACGGGCGGCCCTTTCCGGACCTGGACGGCTGCTTTCTTCGGAGCGCATCCAATACTTCATAGGGCCGCTGTTGCGCCGGGCCGCCGGCTGTTGTGCAGTGCGGTGCGGCGGTCCAGCGGAGCGCGGCAAAAGCGGTCCAGCGAAGCGCGGCAAAACAGGATAGGTGCATGAAAAAGATACCTCCCGGCGTTGGCCCCAGGCTGCCGCAAGTCGTCACCCTGGTCGGCGCAACCGGCGACCTGTCCCAGCGCAAGCTGCTGCCGGGCCTGTTCCACCTGGTCAGGGGCGGCTTCATCCCGGGCTGCCGCATCGTCGGCATGTCCCTGGACGACATGGACGCCGACGGCTTCCGCGCCCTGGCGCGCAAGGCCCTGGACCAGTTCTCCAGCCGCAAGGTGAACGAGGCCGACTGGGCCGCCTTCGCCGAGAACCTGGATTACGTGCCGATGGGCGCCGGCGCCCTGCCGTTGCGCCAAGCGGTCGAGGGAGCCGGGCGCGCCCTGGGCGGCGACGCCCAGCACATCCACTACCTCAGCGTGCCGCCCAGCGCCGCCCTGCCTGCGGTGCGGCTGCTGCAGGAGGCCGGCCTGGTCGAGCACTCCCGCATCATCATGGAAAAGCCGTTCGGCACCGACCTCACCAGCGCCATGACGCTGAACGCCAGGCTGCACGAGGTGTTCGAGGAGCAGCAGATCTTCCGCATTGACCACTTCCTCGGCAAGGAGCCGGCGCAGAACATCCTGGCCTTCCGCTTCGCCAACGGCCTGTTCGAGCCGATCTGGAACCGGACCTTCATTGACCACGTGCAGATTGACGTGCCGGAAACCCTGGGCCTGGGCAAGCGGACCGGATTCTACGAGGCGACCGGGGCGTTCCGCGACATGGTGGTGACCCACCTGTTCCAGATCCTCGGCTTCATGGCGATGGAACCGCCGACGGCGCTGGAACCGGTCTCGATCAGCGAGGAGAAGAACAAGGTGTTCCGCTCCATGCTGCCGCTCGACCCGAACCATGTCGTGCGCGGCCAATATGTCGGCTACCGGGCCGAGGACGGCGTGGACCCGGAATCCGACACCGAAACCTTCATCGCCCTGCGATGCCAGAT
>CAXTDP010000388.1:0-5849 GCA_964242295.1 uncultured Acetobacteraceae bacterium
CGACAGCCTCACCGAAGCCGCGTGCTACCCAGCCTGAAAAGGCCAAAGTCGAGCTCAGGAGATGCCTCTCTACCGCTGCTTTCCACCAACGTGGTCATAGCCCCGTTTGGGTAGACCCTAGCGGCATCCCAGCATGGAACACTTTCTTCGTGCCATTAGGGTCGGTTCGGGCTTCTGGAACGGCACCGTTCTCGGGTGTAGACCCTTATGGAGCACAACCAGGCTGAAATGCACTTTCGGCTTCGCTGCTACCGGACCCCCGATCCGCTCGTGCCCACGTCGGCGGGCGTGCGCGAGCCTCAGAACCGGCGCGTCAAGATCATCCTGCAGTAAGCGGGAAGCAGGGCCGGAGCACGTCCGACCCGCGTAGGTTCGTTTTGGGTCGATGACGTTGAAGGTCGATGACGTCGAAGATGGTGGTTGGCGTAACGAACCTTGGCGGCAGTCCTTATGAGCGTGGCGCCTTCAAGTAGTCCAGCCACCACCTGACCGGCTCCGGCTCTTTCTCCGGCTGCTCCGCCCTCGGCGGTGCCGAAACCCGCCGCGGTTTGGCCTGTGCCGCCGCTGCAACCTGTGCCTGTTGCAGGACGTCCCGCTCGGTCGCGACACGCTGCAGCTCGGCGCGCAGCCCTGCCATCGCAGCCTCCCGCTCTTCAACGGCGTCCCGGGCCGCGCGGGCGGCCTGCTCGGACCGGGCTAGCGCCGCTTGCACGCTGGCAATGGTGGCCTGCGCCTCGGCCAGAGCCTGCTCGGTGCGTTGCCGGGCTTCCCGCACCCCGGCCAGCTCCCTGTGCCCCTCACCTATGGCGCGGCTGGTTGTCACGCGCTCGACGGGCACCTCGCCGTTCCGCGCAAAGCGCGCCCGGCGCTGGGACCCGGCTTGGGGGAAGGTGGACGTGCCGGCTGGCCGGCCCTGGCCGACCGAGGCCTTGGTGCCCAGCCTACCGAGTGCCAGGCGCATCCGTTCTTCGATGGAGGTGTCGTCAGGTTCGTCGTCGCCACGCCGGAGTGGCACGTTGGTGTCAGGCATGGGCTGCTTGGTTTCCGCTGTCGGCGCACTTGGCGCTGGATTGCCCGGGTTCGCGCTCCCCGGTGATGCTGCGTTGCACAAAATTTAACTTGCCATTCCGCCTGGCCGCAGTAGGGTTGGCTTGCAACATGACCCCTGGTCATGTCTGCAGGACGTTTCCTCCCTAAACTTGGCGACTCCTCTCGGGGGCCGCCGCTTTTCTTTGTCACAGATGACGCAAGTACGCGCCCGCATGTCAAGAAACGTCCCTGTGCGGTGGTGCAGCCCCAACGGTCACGATGCTGCTACGTGCGCCCACGTCGCGCCGCACGAACGCCGTGCAACAGGCAACTCGCCCGCGTTTCCCGTCAGGACGGGGCTGGTCCCATTCATTATCCGCTCCGGGATCATTGCCGCAACCGGTCCATCGCCGCTGCCCGGTAGTGGGGTGCGGCGCCTCTCATGAAGCAGAAACCCTCTTGCCCCGAGCGCCCTGTTCAGCCCGCGCCTTCCACGACGCCATGTCAGACGCCTCGCTGAACATCACGCGCACGCCAGTGCCGCCTTGGCTCACCCGGATCTTGCCCCCCTTCCGCGCCCTGTGCTCGGCCAGCCACGTCATGACCTCCGGGTCCTCGCTGGTCCGGCCCTCAAACTCGAGCACCCCAGCGATGTCTTCCTGTTTGCGACGTTTAACCATCAGTGCGCCCCTCCTGGACGCGCGAAAAGCTTGGCGCGACCCAGCCGCAGCATAGTCACGGTCGTATCACTGGCGGACCAGGTCATCCTGGTCGAGGTACACATGGCAGAGCCTGCACTGCTCCGCAGACAGGCCCTATCCCGGCTCAGGCGAGCTTCAGGTTGGAGGCCGCCTGCTTGCCGCGTTCGGTAATGACGTCGTAGCTGACCTTCTGGCCGTCGTTCAGGCCCTGCAGCCCAGCCGCCTGCATGGCCGTCATATGTACGAACACGTCCTTGTCGCCGCCGTTCTGCGGCTGGATGAAGCCGAAACCCTTCTCCGCGTTGAACCACTTCACAGTACCGGTCGCCATCGCTTGTCTCTCCTGTTCGAAGGCGAGGAGACCTAAACCATGACTTGCCGGCCCACCAGACAGCTTGGGTTATGCTCAGACACGCTAGGGATACCGTTCAACAAAGGATGCGAGTGACAAACTGTCCGTTTGGGCTTCGTTTGACGGACGGCTTTCCAGTGGATCCTTAGCCTTTCGGGAACGTGGCCTTTGCGATTTGCATGGTGGCAGCGGGAACAGGCGCGATCTCGGCCGGACGTAATGATATGGCGGCTCTTCCGTGGCTGACCCTGCAGCAAATAGGGCCGACGCGGCGCCCGTGACTTCGCCAACGGCATCGCTTGTTCCTCAGACATCAAGAGGCAAGCCTGAAACAAGCTGGCGACCTGACGGCTGGTGCCTGAAACGCCGTAAAGGAGTTGCACCGCTAGGCGTCCCGCCAGCTACGGGCGCGCAGCAGCTCGGCCACGAAGGCGCGTACCAGCGCCGCCCGCTGCATGTCGGGTCGGAACAGCAAGTGAGACTTGAAATAAACCTCCGGCTCGAACGGCCGGAAGAGCAGCCCGCGTGCGGTGAAGCCGTCCGCCGCCATCGGGTTGACAATGCCGATGCCTACGCCTTCCAGCGCCAGGGCGCAGACGGTTGCCGAGTTCGGCGTCTCCACCACGACCTCCGGCCTTGCGCCTGCGTCGGAGAAGATGCGATCCAACTGCGCCCGCACCCGGTCTTCCGGCGCCAGCGCCACGAAAGGCTGCCCATGCAGGTCGGCCGGATGGATCACCGCACGGTCGGACAAGGGATGCCGCTGGGGCAGGGCACAAATCGCCCGGAAGCTGCCGAACACCCGGTGGTCCACCCCGGACAGGTCCACCTCGTCCGCCGCCAACCCGAGGCCGAACTGACCGCTGGCCACCAGCTCGCGCACAGTCACCGACGACGCGACGTGCAGGGTGACGGCAATGCCAGGATGGCGGTCCCGGAACTTACGAATTGCCCGCGGCACCAAGGTGGACCCGAGGGCGGCCAAGCTTGCGATCCGTATGCTTCCCGATCCGAAGTCACGGATGCGCGCCGCCGCGGCACGTAGGCGATCCAACCCAGCGAAGTTGGCGCCGACATCGGCAAAAAAGAGTTGCCCTTCCGGTGTAGGCACCAGCCGGCCGCGCACCCGGTCGAATAGTTTGAAACCTACTGCGGCCTCCAGATCCGTCACGGCACGGCTGACTGCGGGCTGGCTGATCTGCAGCAGCTCCGCCGCGCGCGTGGCGGAGCCGCTGATCATCACGGCATGGAAAGCCTCCAGCTGGCGGAAGTTGAGCGGCATGGCGGGCAAACTAGGCGTGCCGGCCAGGGCACGTCAGCCATATGGCATCAGCGGAGCGGTGGCGCGTACTGCAACCCGCCTTTGCTCCAAAGCTGGTTCAGGCTACGCGGGATGCCGAGCGGGGCGATGTTGCGGTCCCAAACCTGGCCGTAGTTGCCCACCTGCTTGATCACCGCATAGGCCCAGCGGTCATCCAGCCCCAGCGCCTTTCCAAGATCGCCCTCTGCCCCAAGCAGCCGGCGCACGTCGGGGTTGGCGCTCCCCACCGCGGCGTCCACGGTTGCGCTGGTCAGCCCCAATTCCTCCGCGGCTAGCATAGTGAAGTGGGTCCAGCGAACGATGTCGAACCACTTGTCGTCGCCCTTGCGGACCAGCGGCCCCAGCGGCTCCTTGCTGATGACCTCCGGCAACAGCCGCAAGGCGTCGCGCCGGGCAGGAGGTTCGTTGAACCTCGTCGAGGCCAGGGCGGAGGTGTCGGTCGAGTAGGCGTCGCACCGCCCGGCCATGAAAGCAGCGCGCAACTGGGCCGTGCCTTCGATCAGCACCGGCGTGAACTGCATCGCGTGCTGGCGGAAGTAATCGGCAACCGCAAGCTCGGTGCTCGTGCCTGGCAGGACGCAGATGGTGGCCCCATTCAGGTCCATGGCCGATTTCACACCGGACGCCGCCTGCACCATGAAGCCGGTGCCGTCGTAGAACGTCACTCCGGTGGACAGCAGGCCCAGGTTGGCCTCACGGCCCAAGGTCCAGGTCGCGGTGCGGTCCAGCAGGTCCACCTCGCCCGATTGCAGGGCGGTGAAGCGGTTGGTGGAGGTCAGGATGACCCACTTCACCCTGTCGGCGTCGCCCAGCGTGGCCGCGGCAACTGCCCGGCAGAAGTCCGCCTCGCTGCCGCGCATCACGCTCTGGCTATCGGGAAATGCGAAGCCCGGGTTGGTGCCGGACACGCCACATAGCAGGGCACCCCGCCCGCGCGCGGCGTCTAACGTTGAGGAGCCGGACGGCTGCGCCTGCGCCGCGGAAAGGCCTGCCAGAAGGCCGGCTACCACCAAGCAGGCGGCCCGCATCATGGTGCCGCCTCCAGCGTGCGGAACAGGGTAGCCAAGTCGTCCCACAGCTCTTCCGGGTCCTCCAGCCCCACGCTGATTCGGAGGATGGCGCCGTCCTCCGTCCAGGGCACGGCGGTGCGGTCACCCTTGACCTGCATGGGCGCGATCAGGCTGCGCGTGCCACCCCAGGACGCCCCAATGGCGAACAGCCGCATGGCGGTCAGCGCCGGGCCGAGGCGCGGCTCCGCCGCCGTGGGCAGCACCACGCTGAACAGGCCGCTGGCGCCCTTGAAGTCGCGCAGGAAGTGCTCGTGGCCGGGGCAGCCCGGCAGCGCCGGGTGAAGCACGCGGAAAGACCCCGGCAGCGCCGCGATCCGGTGCGCGAAGTCCAGCGCTACGCGCCCCACATGGGCCAGGCGCACGCCCATTGTCTCGATCCCGCGCAGCGCCAGCGCGGCCTCGTCCGGCGCCACGCCGATGCCGATCATCCGCATCGTGTCCTTCAGCCTTCCCCTCAAGCCGAGGTCGCGCAGGCTGACCGAGCCCAGCAGCAGGTCGGAATGGCCGCCGACGTACTTGGTCAGCGCCTCCATCGCGAAGTCCGCACCGAAGTCGAGCGGCTTGAACAGCAGCGGCGTGGCCCAGGTGTTGTCGCAGCCGACCAGCGCGCCGCCGGCATGTGCAGCGTCGGCGATAGCGCGGAAATCCTGCACCTCCATGGTGGTGGACCCAGGGGACTCCAGCCACACCAGCCGGGTCCGCTGCTGCATCAGCGCGGCGATGCCGGCGCCGATCATCGGGTCGTAGGCGGTGAAGGTGATCCCGCGCGGCTGCAGGTAGTTCACGCAGAAGCCGCGCACCGGTGGGTAGGCGGTGTCAGGGATCAGCACGTGGTCGCCGGGCATCAGCAGGGTCAGCAGCACGACGGTGATCGCAGCTTGGCCAGAGGGCAGCAGCACCGTGCGCTCAGCTCCGTGCAGGGCCGACAACTGCGCCTCCAGCGTACGCGTCGTTGGCGTGCCGTGCAGGCCGTAGCTGTAGCCGTCGGGGCCGCGATACTTGCGGTTGGCGTAGGCTTCGGCGTCCGGGAACACGATGGTGGACGCGCGATAAGTCGGCACGGCCAGGGTGGCGAAGCCGTCGTGCGACACGGCGGGATGGTGAACGCAGCGGGATAGGTCGTGCATGGGAGTTCCGGGTTTGTGACGCCACGGCAAGTTGCGCCGTCAAAGCCATGCCCGTCATTGCCGCTGACGTTCGACCCCATGTGCAAATGTTATAGCTGTCCATGCCTGCTGGGCCGTCTGCCTGGCGGTGTCACGCCCGAATCGCCCGCAGCGGCAGCACCACGGGGTGCCCGTCCGATCCCTGGTCCACGGCAACCCGCACCGCGAAGGCCGGCTCCAGCATGGCCGGGCACAGCACGTCGGCGGGCA
>CAXTDP010000389.1:0-5834 GCA_964242295.1 uncultured Acetobacteraceae bacterium
GCTTGCGGAACATCTCGACGCCGGTGACGATGGTCTTCACCGTGTTCTTGATGCCAACGATCTCGACTTCGTCACCAACGTTGACGATGCCGCGCTCAATGCGGCCCGTCACCACCGTGCCGCGGCCGGAGATGCTGAACACGTCTTCGATCGGCATCAGGAACGGCCGGTCAGTCGCGCGCAACGGCTGCGGGATATACTCGTCCACCGCGGCCATCAGCTTCAGGATCGCCTGCTCACCCAACTCGGGGTTCTTGTCCTCAAGCGCCATAAGGGCGGAACCGTGGATGATGGGGATGTCGTCGCCAGGGAACTGATAGGAGGACAGCAGCTCGCGCACCTCCATCTCAACCAGCTCCAGGAGCTCGGGGTCGTCCACCATGTCCACCTTGTTCAGGAATACGACGAGGGCGGGCACGCCGACCTGGCGGGCAAGCAGGATGTGCTCGCGGGTCTGCGGCATCGGGCCGTCGGCGGCGGACACCACCAGGATCGCGCCGTCCATCTGCGCTGCGCCAGTGATCATGTTCTTCACGTAATCGGCGTGGCCGGGGCAGTCCACGTGGGCGTAGTGGCGGTTAGCGGTCTCATACTCGACGTGCGCGGTCGAGATGGTGATGCCACGGGCACGCTCCTCAGGCGCCTTGTCGATCTGGTCATAAGCGGTGAAGGTCGCTCCGCCACTCTTGGCCAGGATCTTGGTGATCGCTGCGGTCAGCGACGTCTTGCCATGGTCCACATGACCGATCGTGCCGATGTTGCAGTGCGGCTTGTTCCGCTGAAATTTCGCCTTGGCCATCGTCTTGTCTCCGTCGCCCGCCCGTCAACACGGTGTGGGGGGCAGGTTGGGTTGGGTCAGTTACCAGCGATAGTGGCTGAATGCCTTGTTGGCTTCGGCCATCCGGTGGGTGTCCTCACGCTTCTTCACTGCGGAACCACGGTTGTTCACGGCGTCCAGAAGCTCGTTGGACAGCCGGTCCTCCATCGTGTGCTCCCCACGCTTGCGGGCGCTGTCGATGATCCACCGGATCGCCAGGGCCTGGCGGCGCTCGGTCCGCACCTCGACCGGCACCTGATAGGTAGCGCCGCCGACCCGGCGGGACCGCACCTCGACCGCCGGCTTCACGTTGTCCAGCGCCTCGTGGAACATGCGAACTGGGTCCGCAGCGGCGCCGCCACGCTTCTTCAACACGTCAAGCGCGCCGTAGACGATGCCCTCGGCAGCGGACTTCTTGCCGTCATACATCAGCGCATTCATGAAACGCGTAATGACGGTGTCGCCGAACTTGGCATCCGGCAGGATTTCGCGCTTATCGGCGCGGCGGCGGCGGCTCATCTAGCTGCTCCTCTTACTTCGGACGCTTGGCGCCATACAGCGAACGGCGCTGGCGGCGCTTCGGCAGGCCCTGGGTGTCCAGGACGCCGCGCAGGATGTGGTAACGCACGCCGGGAAGGTCCTTCACGCGCCCGCCACGGATCAGCACGACGCTGTGCTCCTGCAGGTTGTGGCCTTCGCCGGGAATGTAGCTCACGACCTCGTAGCCGTTGGTCAGGCGCACCTTGGCGACCTTACGCAACGCGGAGTTCGGCTTCTTCGGCGTGGTCGTATAGACGCGCGTGCAGACGCCGCGCTTCTGCGGGCATCCCTGAAGCGCTGGCACCTTGTTGCGCTTCGCGGCGGGTTCACGCCCATTGGCGATCAACTGGTTGATGGTCGGCATACGCGGTGTTCCGATCCTTGATGTCTGCCCCGGGGGGACCGGGCCGCCATCCACCAAATAAATCCGCGCAGAATGGAGCGAGCCATCCGCGCTGGATACGTTATGCATGGCCTTGGCCCCACAGGGGCGGCACCATGCACGTGCCTTTGGTAGTGGCCAGCCCGGCTGGGCCGGGGTTGGTCTAGGGGGCGTTACCTACGTCGGAGACGAAGGCTAGTCAAGCGTCGTTCTATAAGTGTTGGGCCGGGTTGCCGTTGGTTCCCGGCCTGGTTGCCGGAAAGGATTAGTATCAGGCAGACTTGCGGCCTTGGCCCTGGACGTGTTGATGCTGGTTCGCACCACTTCGTCCAGGGCCTGGTCTGCGTGGTTTCCCTCACCCCGACCCTATCCCGTAGGGTGAGAAGGAGGAGATACGCTAGTCTTATTCCGCCGCCGTCCGGTCTGGCAGCGCCGGCACTTCCGGACGCAACCGTGCCTGGTCGCGCCCGGCTGCCACGGCGCGAAGCCGGTTCATCACGCTGCCTGTCCCAGCGGGGATCAATCGGCCGACAATGACGTTCTCCTTGAGGCCCAGCAGGTTGTCCACCTTGCCTGCCGTAGCGGCCTCCGTCAGCACCCGCGTCGTTTCCTGGAACGATGCCGCGCTGATGAAGCTGTGTGTCTGCAGGCTGGCCTTGGTGATGCCCTGCAACACAGGCATTCCCACGGCCGGCTTCTCGTCCAGCTTAACACGCTTCTCGCTCTCGGCCTCGAACTCCAGACGGTCCACCTGCTCGCCAATCAAGTACGTCGTGTCCCCCGGCTCCATGATCTCCATCTTTTGGAGCATCTGGCGCACGATAACCTCGATATGCTTGTCGTTGATCTTCACGCCTTGCAGCCGATAAACGTCCTGGATTTCGTTCACCAGGTAGTCCGACAGCGCCTCCACCCCCAGCACCTTGAGGATGTCGTGCGGAACGCGCGGGCCGTCCACCAGGGGGTCGCCCCGGCGCACGAAGTCGCCCTCCTGCACGCTGACGTGCTTGCCCTTGGGGACCAGATACTCGGATTCCTCGCCGGCCTCGTCGTTTTTCACCACAACACGGCGCTTCGCCTTGTAGTCCTTGCCGAACTCCACGCGTCCGTCCATCTCGGCGATGATCGCGTGGTCCTTGGGCCGCCGAGCCTCGAACAGCTCCGCCACGCGCGGCAAGCCGCCCGTGATATCGCGAGTCTTGCTGCCCTCACGCGGGATGCGTGCCAGCACGTCGCCAGCGGCCACGGTCGCACCGTTCTCCACCGACAAGATGCTGTCTGGGTTCAGGAAGTAGCGGGCCTCGGCGCCGGTTGCCAGCTTGATGACCTCGCCCTTGTCATCCTTGAGCTGCAGCCGCGGCCGCAGATCGGCCTTGGAGGACTGCTTGTAGTCCACCACGACCTTGGACGTGAGGCCAGTAACCTCGTCCACCCGTTCCACCAGGGTCACCCCGTCCAGCAGGTCGAGGTATTCAACCGATCCTGCGCGTTCGGTGATGATCGGCAGCGTGTAGGGGTCCCACTCCGCCAGCTTGTCGTTCCGCTTGACTGCCGCGCCCTCGTCCACCAGGAGGCGGGCGCCATAGGGCACACGGAAGCGGGCGCGCTCGCGGCCCTTCTCGTCCTGCAGCACCATCTCACAGTTGCGGGACATCACCACCGGAACGCCGGCGCTGTTCTGCACCACGTTGCGGTTGTTGACCGTCACCGTGCCGTCGTGGCTTGCCTCGACGCTGCTGACCTCGGCGCCACGCTGGGCCGCGCCGCCAATGTGGAAGGTGCGCATCGTCAACTGCGTGCCGGGCTCGCCGATGGACTGTGCGGCGATGACGCCGACAGCCTCACCGATGTTGACCGGCGTGCCGCGGGCCAAGTCGCGGCCGTAGCACATGCCGCAAACGCCGACCCGGCTTTCGCAGGTCAGCACCGAGCGTATCTTGACCGACTCCACGCCGGAGGACTCGATCAGGTCCGCCTGTGGCTCCTCGATCAGCGTGTTGGCCGGCAGGATTACCTCACCGGACACCGGGTCCAGCAGGTTCTCAGCCGTGGTGCGGCCTAGGGTGCGCTCGGATAGGCCGGCGACCACTTCACCGCCGTCCATCACTGCACGCACGGTCAGGCCGCGCTGCGTGCCGCAGTCGTTCTCGACGATGATGCAGTCCTGCGCCACGTCCACGAGGCGCCGGGTCAGGTAGCCGGAGTTCGCGGTCTTCAACGCCGTGTCCGCCAGTCCCTTACGGGCACCGTGGGTGGAGTTGAAGTATTCAAGAACGGATAGGCCCTCCTTGAAGTTGGCGATGATCGGCTGCTCGATAATCTCGCCGGAGGGCTTGGCCATCAGGCCGCGCATGCCCGCGAGCTGCCGCATCTGCGCCGGTGAGCCGCGGGCACCGGAGTGGCTCATCATCCAGACCGAGTTGGTCTGCACGCCCACTTCCTGCTTGCTGATCTCCTTCATCATCGCGCCGGCCACCTCGTCGGTGCAGCGCGACCAGGCGTCCACCACCTTGTTGTAGCGCTCACCGGCGGTGATCAAGCCGTCCTGATACTGCTGCTCGAACTCCTTGACCTCGTTCTGAGTCTTCAGGATCAGCTCGGGCTTGCTCTCGGGGATGATCAGGTCGTCCTTGCCAAAGGACAGCCCGGCCTTTGCCGCCTGGCCGAAGCCCAGGCCCATCATCCGGTCGGCGAAGATCACGCACTCCTTCTGGCCGCAGTGGCGATACACCGCATCAATAACGTCGGATACGTTCTTCTTGGTCAACGTCCGGTTGATCAGACTGAATGGCACGTTCGGATTGCGCGGCAGGATTTGCGCCATCAGCATCCGGCCGGGCGTGGTCACGACCATCTGCCGGACCTTGTTGCCGGCGGCGTCCACCGTCTCATAGCGGGCACGGATCTTGTCGTGCAGCTTGATTGCCTTCGCATTCAAGGCATACTCGATCTCGCCCACGTTGCCGAAGGCGGTCGGACCCTTGGTAACCAGCGTGTCGCCGTCATAAACCGCGGCATCCGGCGCGTTGCGGAATTCGGGCGTCTCCAGGCTCAGATAATACAGCCCGAGCACGATGTCTTGGCTGGGGACGATGATCGGCTTGCCGTTCGCCGGGCTGAGGATGTTGTTGGTGGACATCATCAGCACGCGCGCTTCCAACTGCGCCTCAAGGCTGAGGGGCACGTGGACCGCCATCTGGTCGCCGTCGAAGTCGGCGTTGAAGGCGGTGCAGACCAGCGGATGCAACTGGATCGCCTTGCCCTCAATCAGCACGGGCTCGAACGCCTGGATGCCGAGGCGGTGCAAGGTGGGAGCCCGGTTGAGCATCACGGGATGCTCGCGGATTACCTCCTCCAGGATGTCCCAGACCTCCGGCCGCTCCTTCTCCACCATGCGCTTGGCGGCCTTGATGGTGGTGGCGTGGCCGTACTTCTCCAGCTTGGAGTAGATGAACGGCTTGAACAGCTCCAGCGCCATCTTCTTCGGCAGGCCGCACTGGTGCAGCTTCAGCTCCGGGCCGACAACGATGACCGAACGTCCGGAGTAGTCCACCCGCTTGCCCAGCAGGTTCTGCCGGAACCGGCCCTGCTTGCCCTTCAACATGTCGGACAGGCTTTTGAGCGGGCGCTTGTTGGCGCCGGTGATGGCCCGGCCACGGCGGCCGTTGTCGAACAGCGCGTCCACGCTTTCCTGCAGCATCCGCTTCTCGTTGCGGACGATGATGTCGGGCGCGCGCAACTCGATCAGCCGCTTCAGGCGGTTGTTGCGGTTGATGACCCGGCGATACAGGTCGTTCAGGTCGGACGTGGCGAAACGGCCGCCGTCCAGCGGCACCAGCGGGCGCAACTCGGGCGGGATCACCGGCACGACGTCCAATATCATCCAATCAGGCTTGGCGCCGCTTTCGCCGAACGCCTCGATCAGCTTGAGGCGCTTGACCAGCTTCTTGCGTTTGGCCTCGCTGGTGGTGGCCTTCAGCTCGGCGCGCAGCTCTACCTTGTCGGAGTCGATGTCTATGGCGTGCAGGATGCCCTTGATCGCCTCGGCACCGATGCCGGACTTGAAGGCGTCCTCGCCGAACTCGTCCTGCTTGG
>CAXTDP010000390.1:0-5809 GCA_964242295.1 uncultured Acetobacteraceae bacterium
ATCTCCGCCACCCCGGCGCGGGAAAGGATGTCGGCGTAGGTTTCGCTGCGCGCCTCGTCGTCGCGGCGGTGCAGGCGGCCGTTACGCGCGATCACCCCGGCGTTGCCGGCGCCGAACAGGGGGGAGCGTTGGTCGCCCGTTGCCAGGTCCGCCAACTTGGCGATCACATCGGCGCCGGCGCCGTCTATGGCGACGCCGACCGTTGCCGTGTGGGCGGAGCCGCCGGCGATGCCCGCATCCGGCAGGTCGGAGTGGCCGGACCGGAACTCCACCCGGTCTAGCGGCAGGCCCAGGCCATCGGCTGCGACCTGGGCCAGCGCGGTCCAGGCGCCCTGGCCCATGTCGTGCGCGCCGGTTTCCACCAGGCCGGTGCCGTCGGACTTCAGCACCGCGCGGGCGTTCCCGGCGAACATCAGCGCGGGGAAGGTCGCCGTGCCCATGCCCCAGCCGACCAGCATCCCAGCCTCGTCGCGCATGGTCCTCGGCGCCAACGGACGGCGCGACCAGCCGAAGCGCTCGGCGCCTTGGGCGTAGCACTCGCGTAGGGCCTTGGAGGAGAACGGCTTACCGGAGGACGGCTCCACCTCGGCGTAGTTCTTCAGGCGGAAGGCCAGGGGGTCCATGCCGCACGCCTCGGCCATCTCGTCCACGGCGCTTTCCAGGGCGATGCTGCCGGGCGCCTCGCCGGGGCCGCGCATGAACATCGGCGTGCCGGTGTCGAGGCGTACGGCGTCGTGGCTCGTCAGCAGCGCCGGGGTCGCATACAGGGTGTGCGCCACGTCGGCGGCAGGCTCGATGAAGTCGTCGTAGGTGCTGGTGGCGGTGCGTGTCTGGTTGGAGATGGCGGTGAAGGCGCCGGCCTCGTCGGTGCCCATGCGGATGAGCTGGCGGGTCGGGGCGCGGTGGCCGACGGGGCCGTACATCTGCTCGCGGCGCAGCACCAGCTTCACCGGGCGGCCGACCAGGCGGGCGGCCAGGATGCCCAGCGCCTGCGGGCCGTTCAGCAGACCCTTGGAGCCGAAGCCGCCGCCGAGGAACGGGCTGCGGATCGTGATGTCGTCTGGGGCGATGCCAAATAGGCCGGCGATCCGCGCCTGGGCCATCGCCATGCCCTGGCTGGGGGTGTCAATGCACAGCTTGTTGCCGTCCCAGGCGGCGACGATGGCGTGCGGCTCCATGGCGTTGTGATACTGCGCGGGGGTGTCGTAGGTCGCCTCCAGGCGGTGCGATGCGGTGTGCAGGCCGCCCTCGACATCGCCGTGACCGGCGGAGGCCGGGTTGCCGGCGCCTACGACCTGGGGCTGGAAGGGTTCGGCGGCGTCCAGGCCGACACGCGCCGGCTCCGTTTCGTAGCGCGGGGCCAGCAGGGCGGCGCCCTCGGTGGCGGATTCGAGGGTTTCGGCGATGACGACCGCGACCGGCTGCTGCGGGTAGCGCACCAGGTCGTTCTGCAGCACGTCTATCTTGAAGGAGAACGGGGTGTCGCGCAGGTCGGGGTCCCCGGCGAGGGGCGGGCGGTTGGCCGGGGTCATCACCTCGACGACGCCCGGGTGGGCCTTGGCCGTCGCGACGTCCATGCCGACGACCCGGCCGCGGGCGACCGTGCTCATGGCCATCACGGCGAACAGCATGCCGTCCGGGTGGTTGTCGGCGGCATAGCGGGCCTGGCCCGTCACCTTGAGCGGGCCGTCCTGGCGGGTGAGCGGCTGGCCGATGCTGGAGCCGTGGCGGAGATGGGCGGGGGCGGAGGTGAGCGCGATGTCAGACATGGACGGGGACTCCCGGGACGGGGGCGAACGGGGATGCAGGCAGGGGGGGCACGCGCTTGGGGGTGCCGGCGGCGGCCAGGGTGAGGGCACGGGCGACGATGCGCCGGGCCAGCTCGATCTTGAAGGCGTTGTCGCCGGAGGGCTTGGCGTCGGCGAGCGCCGCTTCGGCGGCGCGGCGGAACGAGGCCGCATCCGGCTGCGCCCCGGCCAGGGCCGTTTCCGCCACGTGGGCGCGCCAGGGTTTCAGGGCGACGCCGCCGAGGGCGATGCGGGCCTCGGCGATTCGGCTGCCGTCCATGCGCAGCGCGGCGGCGGCGGACACCACGGCGAAGGCGTAGGACGTGCGCTCCCGCACTTTCAGGTAGCGGGCGTGGGCGGCGAACCCTGCGGCGGCAGCTGGCAGGCGGACCGCCAGGACGAGGTCGCCGGGGTCCAGCACCGTTTCCCGCTCCGGCGTGTCGCCGGGGAGGCGGTGGAAGTCCACCAGTGGGGTCTCGCGGCGGCCGGCGCGGCCCTCGATCTCGACGATGGCGTCCAGGGCGGCGAGGGGAACGCAGAAGTCGGATGGATGAGTGGCGATGCACGACCCGCTCCAGCCCAGGATTGCGTGCAGGCGGTTTTCGCCGCCCAGGGCGTCGCAACCTGCGCCGGGGTCGCGCTTGTTGCAGGCGCTGGCGGTGTCATAGAAGTAGGCGCAGCGGGTCCTTTGCAGCAGGTTGCCGCCGGCTGTCGCCGCGTTGCGGAGCTGGGGCGATGCGCCGGACAGCAGGGCCTCGGCCACTGCCGGGAAGCGGCGGGCGAAGGCCGGGTCGTGCGCCAGGTCGGCGTTGCGTACCAGGGCACCGATCCGCACGCCGCCATCGGGCAGGTGCTCGATGGTGTCCAGGCCCGGCAGGCGGTTCACGTCCACCAGGCGGGTCGGGCGGGCGATGCCGCCCTTCATCAGGTCCAGCAGATTGGTGCCGCCGGCGTGGTAGGCGGCTCCGGGTGCAGCAGCGGCGGCCACCGCGTCGGCGGCGGTCGCGGGACGGACGAATTCGAAGGTGTTCATGCCGCGGCCCTCTGCCCGGCCATGCTGGCCTGGGCGTCCAATACCGCCTCGGTGATGCCGGCATAGGCGCCGCAGCGGCAGAGGTTGCCGCTCATGCCCTCACGCACTCGCTCGGGATCGGCGCCGGCTTGGCCCTCCTCGATGAGGCCGACCGCGCTCATGACCTGGCCCGGGGTGCAGAAGCCGCATTGCAGCGCGTCGTGGGCTATGAACGCCGCCTGGACCGGGTGCAGATCGGCACCGGCGACCGTGGCGGCCAGGCCCTCGATGGTCAGCACGTCGGCGCCATCCTGGCCGGCGGCGAGCACCAGGCACGCGTTGATCCGGCGACCGTCCAGCAGCACGGTGCAGGCGCCGCACTGCCCGCGGTCGCAGCCCTTCTTGGTGCCGGTCAGGTGCAGGCGCTCGCGCAGCAGATCGAGCAGGGTGACCCGCGGATCCTCCAACTCGACCCGATGGGGGGCGCCGTTGACGGTGAGTGCAATCGAGAGGCCCATGCTACACTCCGGTGACGGCGCGCCGAGGAGGTTCGGCGCGCGAGGCGACACTATACGGAGGGTGGCTCCGTTTTCAAGGACGGAACCGCGTGGACGATGCGCCGGGCAGGACGGGACGGCGGCCACGGGCGGATGCGGCCCGCAACCGCGCCCGCGTGCTGGAGGCTGCCAAGCTGGTGCTCGGCAGCGGCGGCCCGCAGGCCAGCCTGGAGGCGGTGGCGCGGGAGGCCGGCGTCGGCATCGGCACCCTGTATCGGCACTTTTCCACCCGCGAGGCGCTGTTCGAGGCGGTGTATCGCCGCGAGGTCGGGCAGCTCGTGGACCTGGCGGGAGAGCTGGCCGGCTGCCCTGACCCGGTCGCGGCGCTGCGGCGCTGGCTGCGGGCCAACGTCGAGTTCGTGGCCACCAAGAAGGGCATGGCTGCGGCGCTGGCTCTTGCCACCACTGGCTCGACGGAGCTGTCGGCGTATACGGCGGAGCAACTGACCGGGGCGGTCAGCCGCTTGATGGACCAGATTGCCGCGGTGCGCGAGCTGCGCCGGGATGTTGGGCCGCAGGACCTGCTGCGCATGCTGGTTGCGCTCTGCTATGGGTCGGATGCCGAGGGCTGGCAGGAGAACGTGCTGCGGCTGCTCGACGTGTTCGTGGACGGGCTGTGCGGTCCGGCGGAGCGGTAGCGTCGGCTGCTGCGGCTCCGGCCCGCCGCCGGGGCCGGGGCCGCGCCGCTTCCCCGCGGTCCGGTCTATGCTGGCCCTGTCCTTGCATCCGTGCCCCCGGAAAAATTGCTGGGAGACCGCGATGTGCATTGGTGACGACCCGAACTGCGCGGAGTTCGAGAAGCATCGGCTCGAACTGCAGGCGGGGCTGGCGAAGGAGCGCCGGGCTTTCCTGAAGTCCAGCTTTGCCGCAACCGGCGGGGCGGCGGCGCTGGCTACGGCGGGGATTTCGCTGGTGTCCCCTGCCCTGGCGCAAAGCTCGGCCGCGCGGCAGCCGGGGCAGCCCAGCTACCATCACCTGCCCGCCAACGCCGACACGGTGCATTGGGGGTATTTCAGCAAGCTGCTCAAGCCGCAGGTCGAGGTGGAGTCCGGCGACTTCGTGACCGTCGAGACGCTGACGCACCAGGCCAGCGACGACGCCGAGCGGATGATCACGGGCGATCCCGGGGCGGAGAGCGTTTACCTGTGGACCAAGGACAAGAAGGGGGTGATGCGCCGGGGCGCCGGGGCCGGGGATGGCGGCGGGCTTGGCGTGCATATCTGCACCGGGCCGGTGGCGGTGCGCGGGGCGCAGCCGGGCGACGTGCTGGAAGTTCGCATCCTCGACGTGAAGCCGCGGCCCTGCGCCAACCCGGCGTTCAAGGGACTGGCGTTCGGCAGCAACGCCGCTGCCAACTGGGGATATCAGTACAAGGACCTCATTACCGGCGACAAGCCGCGCGAGGTGGTGACGATCTACGAGGTGGACGCGACGGGACAGCGCAACTGGGCCAAGGCGATCTACAACTTCAAATGGGTGCCGGTCACCGATCCCACGGGCAAGGTGCATCCGACGATCGATTATCCGGGGCTGCTGGTGGACCACTCGCAAACCCAGCGGAACTGGGGCGTGCTGAAGGATATACGGGTGCAGATACGCCCGCATTTCGGCACCATGGGGCTGGCGCCCAAGGAGGCGGATTACGTCAACTCCATTCCTCCAAGCTATACCGGCGGGAATATAGACAACTGGCGCATCGGCAAGGGCGCGACGATGTACTACCCGGTTGCGGTGGACGGGGCGCTGCTGTCGGTTGGGGACCCCCATGCCAGCCAGGGCGACTCCGAGCTGTGCGGCACCGCGATCGAGTGCTCGCTGACCGGGACGTTCCAACTGATCCTGCACAAGAAAGCCGATCTTGCGGGGACGGCGCTGGAGTCGCTGGACTTCCCGATGATCGAGACGGGGGAGGATTGGGTGATGTCGGGGTTCAGCTACCCGAACTACCTGGCCGACCTTGGCCCCAACGCGCAGAGCGACATCTTCAGCAAGTCCTCGATTGACCTCGCAATGCGCGATGCGTTCCACAAGATGCGCGGGTTCCTGATGAACGCGAAGAAGCTGACGGAGGACGAGGCGATCTCGCTGATCTCGGTGGCGGTGGATTTCGGCATCACCCAGGTGGTGGACGGCAACTGGGGGGTGCACGCCGTCATCAAGAAGAACGTGTTCGCCGGGTCGTCCGTTTGAGGACGCCGGGGGCGGGCTGCGCAGGCCATCCGGTGGTTGGATGGTGCTGTGCGGTGTTCGATGACGGTGTTCCTACCCGGGGAGGCGTCGTCGGTGGACTGGGTCGGCTTGGGTGCAAGTCCTGCGGCTGGCATTGCCGGCGCCACTACCTGCCCTGATCCGGGGCGCGGAGGACGCGCTGCCGGACGCGACGGTTCCGGTCAGCCCAGCAGCCGCAACGCGCCGCACACCGCCGCCGCGGCCCCGGCGGCGGCAAACGCCCC
>CAXTDP010000391.1:0-5793 GCA_964242295.1 uncultured Acetobacteraceae bacterium
GGCCGCGGTTGTTGCCGGGCTGGGCCGGCGTGTCCTCGTCCACCCAGCCGCCGCCGTGGTCGCCATACACGCCGGTGGTGGACAGGTAGCCGGCCCACCGCAGATCCGGCGCCGAGGCGACCTCCCCGCCAAAGCGGGCCAGGGCCGGGTCGCCTTCCATGCCGGGCGCCGCGGTTTGAACGAGATGCGTCGCCGCCAGCACCGCCGGGCCGGCATCCCCAAAGGGGATCAGCGCCACCCCAGGCGGGGGCCGCAGGGTTCCAGGGTCCCTGCTGGTGGCCGTCACCTGCCATCCCTGCCCGGCGGCCCGCGCTGCGATGGCGGTCCCGGTGTAGCCCATGCCGAAAACCAGGAGATGCCCCAGGGACCGCCCAGGAAAGTGCGCAGTGTTCATAGGTGATCCTAAGCAGGCCTATACGGCCTGTCACACAGATGGCCTGCGGCCGTGCCAGGCCGCGCAAGCCTGCTTACCTTGTCATCTGTGCGCAAACCTCCAGAGGTTTGCTTGGCTGGTTTGCCCGTAGAGGCGAGCACGGGTATGGTGGGGCGAAGATGAACAAAGGCTTGCTTATCGCTGTTGCGGTCGTCGTCGTGCTGGCCGCCGCGGGAGGCGGTCCGTGGCACGCGGGCCACGCCGCCGGACCCGGTCCGGATGAGGCTTCCACCGCCCCGGCGGCTGCGGGAGATGACCAGGCGCCGCTGCCTATTCCCCCCGTCCCGCCGCGCATTGCCGAAGGCGCCGATTATGACCATTGCTTGTCCATGCTGAACACCGATCCAGCCGGTGCCTACGCCTTTGCCGATGCCTGGTTCGCCACCGGCGGCGGTGAGGGCGCAATCCATTGCAAGGCGCTGGCCGACGTGGAGCGTGGCGACGCGGACGTGGGGGCGGAGGCGATGGACAAGCTCGCCGGCAGCAGCAACGCCCCGGCAGCGGCGCGGGCGACCGTGTATGGCCAGGCCGGGCAGGCATGGCTGATGGCGCGCGACCCCGGCCGGGCCATGGCATCCGCGACGCTCGCCCTGTCGCTGATCCCGGACGACCCGGATCTGCTGATTGACCGGAGCATCGCCTCGGCCAACCTGGACCGCTTCCAGGATGCGCTGGACGACCTGACGCGGGCATTGGACCTTGACCCAAGACGCCCAGATGCTTTGGTGTTCCGCAGCGCCGCCTGGCGGCACTTGAACCAGCCCGACCTGGCGCAGGACGACATAGACCGCGCCCTGGCCCAGGACCCCGACAACCCCGATGCGCTGCTGGAGCGTGGCATCCTGCACCAGCTCCGGGGCGAAGGTGAGGGCGCGCGCGAGGATTGGGAGCGTGCGATGCAGCTTGCCCCCGATACTGCGACCGCCGACCTGGCGCAGCAGAACCTGCAATTGCTAGAAGCTGGTCCCGAACGGCGGTGACTTCCCTAACACCCCGCTGACCCCCTAACCCCCCAAGGAAGACAGTATGAGTGGCTTTAATGGCAGCAAATTCGCCGACCGCGCGGCCGCGGCTGCTGCGGCGAAGAAGACGCTGATCGAGAAGTTCAAGGCAAAGCCGGCGCCCGACGACCCGGCGGTCCTGGCCCGCCAGGCCGAGCGCCGCGCCATTGCCGAGGCCCGTGACATCCGAGCCGCCGAACGCAAGGTTAGCAAGGAGGCCGAGGCCGCCCGCAAGCTGGCGGAGGACCAGGAGCGCCAAGCCGAGTTGGCCCGGCAGGCCGAGGCGGAGGCCGCCCGGCTGGCGGAACAAGCCCGGCGAGACGAGGAGATCAAGGCGCAACGCAAAGCGGAGCGCGATGCGCGTTACGCCGCGCGTAAGGCACGGCGGTAACAGATCCCGCGCAAACCCCCTGGCAAACTTCTCCCTCTCCCTCCGGGAGAGGGTCGGGGTGAGGGGGTCTTGGCTGCGGAGCGGTGGGCGGATGTGCCACCGGAACACAACCACATACAAGACACCACAGCGCCGAATGACCCCCTTACCCCCTCTCCTTTTCCGAAGGGAAAGGGAAAGGGCCCCGCTTTAAATCATCACTCCTTCGGAAAATCCGTCGCAATCCCGACGTCGCGCCAGGCCTCGACTTCTGCCAGAGTTGCCCGCAGCTTACCCATAACAGCGTCAATGCCAATGGCGCCCAACACCAGGTGGCGCGGCGGGTCGGCTTGCTCCGTGACTGCGATCATCGCCGATGCGGCCCTCGCCGGGTCGCCGGGCTGCTGACCGCTGTAGCCTGAAGTGGTCTGCATCCGGCTGCCGACGGTATCCGCATACTCCGCGATCTCGGTCGGCGTTTGCCGCAGCGACCGCCCGGCCCAATCGGTGCGGAACGGTCCCGGCTCAATGCAGGTGACCTGGATGCCGAGCGGCTTGCCCTCCATGGCCAGGGCGTCCGACCAGCCCTCCACCGCATGCTTGCTGGCTGCATAGTAGCCGGAGCCTGGGAAGCCGACGAAACCCGCGACGGAGGAGATGTTGATCACGTGCCCCCGCCGCCGCGCCCGCATTCCCGGCAGGATCGCCCGCGTCATCGCGAACAGGCCAAACACGTTGGCGTCGAATTGGGCGCGCACCTCCGCCTCGACACCTTCCTCGACCGACGCCTGGTAGCCGTAGCCGGCGTTGTTCACCAGCACGTCCACCCGGCCGAACCGGGCTTCTGCCGCCTGCGCCGCCGCCGCGACCTGCCCGGCATCCGTCACGTCCAGATCGAGCGCCAAGCCACGGTCCCCGGCGCCGTCCACCAGGTCGGCCACCCGCGCCTTGTCGCGGGCCGTGACCACTGCACGCCAGCCGCGGGCCACCACCTGCTGCGCCAATTCGCGCCCGAACCCGGTCGAGCAGCCCGTTATGAACCAAACGGGAGTTTCGTCAGTTGCCATATGCAAAATCCTTCTTGGACGTCAGCGGTTCAGCGTGCCCATCTGCGCCGCGGCATACCGCGTGCCGGCCGCCGCACCCGGGGGCATCGCCTGGTCCAGCCGCCGGAGATCGTCCGGCGTCAGCACGACGTCCAGCGCCGCCACGTTCTGCTCCAGGTAGGTGCGGCGCTTGGTGCCGGGGATCGGCACGATGCCGTCACCCTGCGCCAGCACCCAGGCCAGCGACAGTTGCGCGGCCGTGCAGCCCTTGGCTGCGGCAAGGGCGGCAATCTCGTCCACCAGCGCCAGGTTGCGCTGCAGGTTCTCACCCTGGAACCGGGGCGCGGTTAGGCGGAAGTCGCCTTCGCCCAGGTCCTCCGGCCGCCTGATCTGCCCGGTCAGGAAACCGCGTCCCAGCGGGCTGTAGGGCACGAAGCCAATCCCCAGTTCACGCAAGGTGGGCAGAAGCTCGTCCTCAGGGTCACGGCTCCACAGCGAGTACTCCGTCTGCACCGCCGTGATGGGGTGGACGGCATGGGCGCGGCGGATGGTGGCCGGGGCAGCCTCCGACAGGCCAAGATACTTGACCTTGCCCTGCTGCACGAGGTCGGCCATCGCACCCACCGTGTCCTCGATGGGCACATTTGGGTCCACGCGGTGCTGGTAATACAGGTCTATGAACTTCAGCCCGGTCCGCCGCAGGCTGGCGTCGCAGGCCTGGTGCACGTAGTCCGGGCGGCCATTGATGCCCTTGAAGCTGCCGTCCTCGCCGCGGACGTTGCCGAACTTGGTGGCGACGATCACCCACTCCGGCCGGTCCCGCGCGGCGCGGCCCACCAGTTCCTCGTTGCGCCCGACGCCATACATGTCGGCGGTGTCGAGGAAATTCACGCCAAGGTCGAGGGCACGGTGGATGGTGGCGACGGACTCCGCATCGTCCCGCCCGGCATAGAATTCCGACATGCCCATGCAGCCCAGGCCGATGGCGGACACCTCCAGGCCCTGGGTGCCGAGCTTGCGCGTTCTCATGATGCTTCTCCTTGGAGCCGCCTAGTGAACAGCGACGCCAGCGAGAAGTTCGGTTACGATGGATCGAACCGCGGCAAGGAGACGGCCGCCCGGCAGGCCTTTGCAGGTCTGCACTCGCACAGACTGCAAAACAAGCTGCCCATAGCCAAAGGCCACCGGGGTGACGGGCCAGGCGCGCCGGCTCAGAAATCCAGGTCCGCGTAGTGGGCCGGCGCGCTGGCGCCGGGCACCCGGTCGGCGAGCAGCGGCCGGAACCCCGGGCGCGACTTCACGCGGGCATACCAGTCCTTCGCCGGGGGTGAGATGGACCATTCCACGTCGCCTGCGTAGTCCAGCGCCGAGAGGTGCGCCGCCGCTGCGAAGTCGGCGAGCGACAGGTTGCTCCCAGCCAGCCACCTCCGCGTTTCGGCTAGCCAGCCGATGTAGTCCAGGTGGTGCCGCAGGTTGGCGTAGCCGATGCGCAGGACGCCTGCCTCCGGGTTGCCGCGGCCCAGCAGGCGCTTCATGAACTTCTCGCCGACCAGGTTGGCGGTGACTTCGCGGGCGAACTTGCCGTCGAACCAGGCGACCAGGCGGCGCACCTCGACCCGCTCGGCGAGGGTGCGGCCCATCAACGGCTCCTCGGGATAGGCCTCGTCCAGGTATTCGCAGATCACGCCGCTGTCGGCGATGACGAGGCCGTTTTCCTCGATGAGCGTCGGCACCGTGCTGGCCGGGTTCAGGGCGAGATACTCGGGGCGCCGCTCCCAGACCTTCTCGATCTTCATCTCGAACGGCAGCCGCTTCTCCGCCAGCACCAGGCGGACCTTGCGGGAGTAGGGGGACAAGGGCAGGTGATACAGGACGCGCATGGCGGCGGGTTATGGCACTCAGGCCACAACCCGCCAACCAGAGAAGTTAAGCCCGCAACGCTTCTGTCACGTCGCTCAGCGGCGCCGGCAAGTACTTCACGTACTCCTTCGGCACCACCTGCCAGAATTGCCCGGCGACCCGTCCCCAATCGTGCAGCATCCGCGCGGCATAGGCGCTGCCCGTCTCCGCCACATGCCGCTCCACCAGCCCCCGCAGCACGCCTTCCCAGTGCGCCGAGGACACCCGCTGCCACGTCAGGCTGTCCGGGTTGATCCGCTGCTCGAACTGGCCGTCGGCGTCAAAGACGAACGCCATCCCGCCCGTGAACCCGGCGCCGAAGTTATCGCCCACCGCACCCAGGATCACAACGGTTCCGCCGGTCATATACTCGCAGGCGTTGCTGCCGCAGCCCTCGACGACAGTCACGGCACCGCTGTTGCGGACCGCGAACCGCTCCCCCGCCTGCCCCGCCGCGAACAGCTCCCCAGCCGTCGCGCCATACAGCACGGTGTTGCCGACGATGGTGTTGTCCTGGCTCCGCAGCGCGCTGCTGGGCGCCGGGCGCACGACGATGCTGGCGCCGGACAGGCCCTTGCCAACGTAGTCGTTGGCGTCCCCCAACACTTCCAGCTTGAGGCCCTGCACCGCGAACGCCCCCAGCGACTGCCCGGCCGACCCGCGCAGCCGCACGGTGATATGGCCCGGCGCCAAGCCACGCATCCCATACTGCCGGGTGATGCGGGACGACAGCTTGGTGCCGATGGCGCGGTGCGTGTTGCGAACGTTGTATTGCAGCTGCATCTTCTCGCCCCGGCTGAACAGCGCCGCGGCGTCGCCGATCATCTGGGCGTCCAAGGTCTCCGGCACCTCGTTCCGCCCTTCCCGGGTGCAGAACCGGGCGTGTCCGCCGGGGTCGGCCTGAGCCAGCAGCGGGTTCAGGTCCAGATCATCCAGGAAGTCCGAACCGCGGCTGACCTGGCGCAGCAGGTCGGTACGGCCGATGACATCCTCCAGCTTGCGCACGCCGAGCGAGGCCAGGATGCCGCGCACGTCCTCCGCAAT
>CAXTDP010000392.1:0-5789 GCA_964242295.1 uncultured Acetobacteraceae bacterium
GCCTTCTCCACCAGCGCCAGCGCAGCGCGCACCTGGGCATCCAGGTCGTCCGGATACTTCCGGTCATTGTCGTAGTATGCCGTGCACAGCGCCGTGGTGATGGTGAAGCCCGGCGGCACCGGCAGGCCGATCGTGGCCATCTCCGCCAGGTTGGCGCCCTTGCCGCCCAGGAGGTTCCGCATGTCCGCCCGGCCCTCGTCGTGACCGGCGCCAAAGCTGTAAACCCACTTGGTCATGTTTCCTGGCCTTCAATCTGGGAGAAGTCGGCAGCACGGCCCATCGCGGCGGGCACGCGGGCAAGCAGGCGCAAACGGTTCCGCCGCAGCGCCTGGTCCGGCGCATTGACCGTGACCTGGTCGAAAAATGCGTCCAGAGTTCGACGCAGTGCAGCAAGTGCCGTCATTGCATCAGCATAGCGTTCGGCGGCGATGCTGGTTTCCACCGCCGGTTCCGCCGCGTCCAGCGCCGCCGAAAGTGCCTGCTCCTCCACCTGCCGCAGCAGCGCCGGGTCCGGCGGCCCGGCATGAGGACCGTCCCGCTTATCCTCGATGCGCAGGATGTTGGCAGCCCGCCGGCTCGCCGTCAGCAGGTTGGCCCCATCCGGCGTGCCCAGGAACGCCGCCACCGCATCCGTGCGCGCAAGCAGCCGCGTGATGTCGTCATCCGCCCCGGCGGCGAACACCGCCGCCAGCACGTCATGCCGCGCGCCCTCCGCCCGCAACTGCACCCGCAGCCGGTCCGCGATGAACGCCAGCAGCGCATCCGCCGGCACCGGAGCCGGCAGCCCATGCCCAGCCGCGTCGAACACCGCCCGCAGCGGCAGCCGCAGCCGGTTCTCCCGCAGGATGCGTATCACCCCCAGCGCAGCCCGGCGCAGCGCATAAGGATCGCCGGACCCCGTAGGCACCTCGCCCACCGCAAAGAACGCCGCCAACTGATCCAGCTTATCCGCCAGCGCCACCGCCACCGCGACCGGCTCGGATGGCACCGGATCACCCGGCCCCTTCGGCGCATAATGCTCCCGCACGGCGTCCGCCACCCGGGCGTCCTCACCATCGTGCCGGGCATAGTAGCCGCCCATCACCCCCTGCAGCTCCGGGAACTCGCCGACCATGCCGGTCGTCAAGTCCGCCTTGGCCAGCAGCGCCGCACGCGCAGCCAACTCCGGGTCGGCGCCAACATGCGGCGCGACCTGCCGCGCCAGCGCCACGACGCGCCGGACCCGCGCCCCCTGGGTGCCCAGCTTGGCATGGAACGTAACGCCTTCCAGCGCCGCCACCCGGTCGGCCAGCTTCGTCCGCCGGTCCAGATCCCAGAAATGCCGTGCATCGCTGAACCGAGCGCGCAGCACCCGCTCGTTGCCCGCGACAATGGCGGCGCCGCCGTCCACCGCCTCGATGTTGGCGGCGAACGCAAACCGCGGCGCCGCCACCCCGTCCGCGGTCCGCAACGCGAAGTAGCGCTGGTTCACCCGCATGCTGACCTGCATCACCTCGGCCGGCAGGTCCATGTAGCCATCGTCTATCCGCCCCAGCAGCGGCACCGGCCACTCCACCAGCCCGGCCACTTCATCCAGCAGCCCGTCATCAGGCACGACCTGCAAGCCCTCCGCCGCGGCCAGCGCGGCGACCCCCTCCTGCACCAGCCGGCGCCGCTCGCCGGCACCAGGAATGACCCGGCGCGCACGCAGGCCGCCATGCCATTCCGGGAACGACGACACCATGAAGGCGCCCGGAGCATGGAAGCGATGCCCCTCCGTCTCATCGGACGACCGCAGGCCATGCCCATCATCGCCGCCATCCGCCAACCCGAACGGCACCACCCGCCGATCCAGCAGGCACAGGATGCGCCGGAGCGGCCGTACCCAGGTGAAGCCGCTGCCGCTGCCCCACCGCATGGACTTCGGCCAGGGAAACCGGCGTAGCAGCGGCGGCAGGACATCAGCGACCAGCGACGCGGCCTCGACCGCCGGGCTGGCCTTCGTCAGCACCCAGTAATCGCCCTCCTGCGCCACCTGGTCCCGGGCAGCGCCGTGCTTGCGCAGGAAGCCGGCCAGCGCCGCCTCCGGAGCCGACGCCCGCGGACCCCGCTCCACGGTGCTGCTTGCGGGCAGGGACGCCTGCACGTCGGCAACCAGCGCGATCCGCCGCGGCCCATAAAAGGTCTGCACCCCTTCCGGCTTCAGGGCGGCAAGCGCATCCGTCAGCAGCCGCGCCAGGTCGTCGGCGGCGCGTGCCTGCATCCGGGCGGGAATTTCCTCGCTGAACAGCTCCAGCAGCAGCTCCGGCATGGCTACGGTGCCGCCTGCGATGTGCCTGGCATGAGCGGAACGAACATGCGGCCCAAACTACCTTGCAGCCCCAGCCGGAACAACCTGCGTTCCGGCTCCGGTCGGAACAACCTGCGTTCCGGCCCCAGCCGGAACAACCTGCAACCCAGCCCCCGATGGAACAACTAGCCCATCCCCGGCCAGATACCCCTCGCAGCACCCTTTTGCCAGCATCCGCACCCGGCCGATGTAGGACGCGCGCTCCGTAACCGAGATTACCCCGCGGGCATCGAGCAAATTGAACAGATGGCTCGCCTTGATGCACTGGTCATACGCCGGCAGCGACAACCGAGCCGCCAGCAATGCCGAACACTCGGCCTCAGCATCCGCAAAATGCCGCGACAACAGGGCGGTATCCGCATGCTCGAAGCTATACGCGCTATACTCCCGCTCATTGCGCAGGAACACGTCGCCATAGCTGACCCCGGCCCCGTTGAAGTCCAGGTCATAAACGTTTTCAACACCCTGGACATACATCGCCAGGCGTTCCAACCCATAGGTGAACTCGGCGCTCGGCGCGGCCACGGCGATGCCGCCGACCTGCTGGAAGTAGGTGAACTGCGTCACCTCCATCCCGTCGCACCACACCTCCCACCCCAGGCCCCAGGCGCCCAGCGTCGGGCTTTCCCAATCGTCCTCGACAAACCGTATGTCGTGCAGCAGCGGGTCAATGCCGATGGCGCGGTAGCTGTCCAGCAGCAGCGCCTGGCAGTCCGGCGGGCTGGGCTTCAGGATCGCCTGATACTGGTAGTAATGCCCAAGCCGGTTCGGGTTCTCGCCATAACGCCCATCCGTCGGACGTCGGCTGGGCTGCACATAGGCAGCCCGCCAAGGCTTCGGCCCAAGCGCACGCAGCGTCGTCGCCGGATGGAACGTCCCCGCGCCCATCTCCACGTCATACGGTTGCAGAATGACGCAGCCCTGCCGCGCCCAGAAGGCGTGCAGGCGCAGGATCAGCTCTTGGAAGCTTGGCGGCGTGTTGGGCGTCGAGTCCGGCATCGGGTGGCAGGTGGTCCCTACGGTTGCGGCCGCACCATAGGGGGGTGGTCCCGGAAGGGAAAGATGGCGCCCAGATGCAAGATCGGGCGCAACAGCGGCGCACCCGCGAAACGACGGTTGCGTGCGCCCCTGGTTACAGGGAACATGGGGCCCTGCCGTGCCCCGAGGCTCCTCCCCCTTGGTCCCGGTGCCACGGCATCATCCGACGCCAGCAGTTCGCTCCTGCAAGAAACGAACGGGAGTCATCGCGAAGAACCACAGCCGGCAATGTCGCGTAACCGTTGCGTCCGATGCGTGCGGCCATCGCCCCGCTTGGCCGGCGGCAACGCCATGACCTGCGGTTGACCACGTCGTGCGTGGCTGGCAATGCTCCCAAACGAAATGTTTTTCTTTGGTGACGGAGCGACCACGTGCGCCGTGCCCTGCTTATCCCCTTGATGCTGCTGTCCAGTGCCGCCCGGGCGCAGGGACTGCTGGACGGCATGGGCGGCGCCTGGGCGGTCGGCAGCACGGCAAGCTGCCTCCGGTCCCCATACGCGCTCACGGTGACGACCCGCGACGGCAGCCCCATGCTGTCCTTCCGCGACCGGGCCGGGCGGGTCAACGACGAGCGGGTGGACTCCCAGCAAGCGGAGGGCGTCACCACGACGACGCTCCGCTCGCCAGACGTGCCGCCCGGCACCCGCTGGAGTTATGCGGCGGCGGGGACGGAGGCGTTTGTCGTGCGCAACCTGTCCAACGGCAGGCAGTTCACGATCGTGCGGTGCCCCGGCAGCACGCCCCGGCCCGCCGCGGCCGCAGACGGCAGCAATCCGACGTTCTCCGACCCGACGGCGCTGGTCGCCTGGCTCCTGCAGCAGAGCAGCCAAGGGGTCAACTTCGGAGACGACACGAAGAACGCGGACGTCTTCAGCCCCGGGCTGCGCGCGGCGCTGCGGGCGTCGTTCGCCCGGTCCCGCCGGGATGACGCTCCACCCTGCGGCGCAAACGGTGACATCATCCGCGCCAGCCAGGAGGATGGGCGCGTCGAGAACCTGCGGCTTTCGACCCAGGCGACCGCGCCGGACCGCGCGACGGTTGCGGCCTCGTTCGACGTGGACGGCTACCACCGCAACCGCCGCTTCATGATGGTCAGCCTTGAAGGCGCATGGAGGCTGGAAAACATCGTTGAGGCCGACGGCAGCTCCCTGCGCCGATCACTCGACTGCCGTTGAGTGCCGCCCGAGGCAGGCACGGCGGCTGCCTCGAACGGCGAGGCACTGTCAGGAACTGGCCGCCCCACGCCCGTTCCGGAGTTGCAAGCAGTTCCGGATGCCGCCATCCTGGGCCGGCAAGCCGAGGACCGTGCGATGACCGATACATGCCGGGGTGTTTGCGTCCTGCTGGTCGTCGTCGGCGCAACCTGGTGCCGGCCCGCAGCGGCGGCGGAGCACTGGACCCCCGACCAGAACAGATGCAACGAACAGCCCACCACGATCGCCATTGCCGATTGCATCCAGAACAGGACCAAGTTCTGGGACGCCCGCTTGAACCAGGCCTATAAAGCCGTCGTCACGATGTTCCAGGACCCCGAGATAAAGGGCCGGCTCGCATCTTTGCAGGCGGCGCAGCGGGAGTGGATAAAGTATCGGGATGCGAATTGCATCGGCTATTATGGTTCCGGACAAGGCACCATCCGACAGATCGAGGTCGCCAACTGCCTGCTCGACATGACGCAGAACCGCGCGATCGAGCTTCAGGGAGAAGGGCCGCAGTAGGTGCGCTCCTGGTATCCTGTTGGGTTTTCTGCAGGCTGCGGTTTGACGGACGCGGCCAAAAGGCGCCCGCGGACCCGCATTGCTTTGACGCGCAGAAGGTCCGCGGCACGAAGCGCCATCTCCTGGCGGGCACGCAGGGCTTACTGAAGCAGGCCATCATGCACCCTGCCGACCATCGAGCAACCCGAACTGCCCCATATCGCCGTCAGGCTGCAATGGCGGATACGCCCGGCGCCCGCAGGCCGGGCACCCGCCCAACGCCGTCGCTACACGAGCAGAGCGCAGGGAAGCCGCGTCAGACGGCCAGCCCAGCAGCATGGTCAACAGGCACTTCTATGAAGATCGAAAGTCAGCACCATCCCGTCCGGGCGCAGCACCCACAACGCCTCCGCGCAACGCGGCGCCGCAGATGTCATGCGCCTCCGCCAACCGCGACGACCTGCAAAGGCCGTAGAAACCACTCAAGCCGCGTGGACGCATCCAACGTGAAGCCGCCGCCCTTCCCGTGCGTTCCGGAACAGCAAGGTTGCAGGGAGGCACTCATGCCATGTCGTAATCTGTTGCTGACCCTGATCCTGACCGCAAGCGTTCCGGCCCTACTCACCCCAGCCCAGGCCCAGCCCGGCGCTGGTTCGCCGCCCCTGGGCCAGCCCGGCCAAGCTGGCGGCCGCGGCGGCGATGGTGGCCGAGGCGGCGACGGTGGC
>CAXTDP010000393.1:0-5770 GCA_964242295.1 uncultured Acetobacteraceae bacterium
ACCACAAGATTAAAAGTCCCGTGCTCTACCAACTGAGCTAGAGGCCCACGCGAAGCGCCGCGGCGGGCACGAGGTCCCACCGCGGCACCATATATTACCCCTTGGCGTCTGCCGCCACCTGCACCCGCACGATCTTGTCCGGGTTGGAGACGCTGCCGCTGCTGCCGCTGCCGCGCTTGATCTTGTCCACGAACTCCATGCCTGACACGACCTGGCCCCAAATGGTGTATTGGCCGTCCAGGTTAGAGGCCGGGGCGAAGCAGATGTAGAACTGGCTGTTGGCGCTGTTCGGGTCTGCGGTCCGTGCCGCGCCGACGGTTCCCCGCAGGAAGTGCGCGTTCCGGGTGAACTCCGCTGGCACGTTGCCCATGTCGCTGCCGCCGGTGCCGGTGCCGGTGGGATCGCCGCCCTGGGCCATGAAGCCGTCAATCACCCGGTGGAACGGCGTGCCGTCGTAGAAGTGGCGCCGGGCCAGGGCCTTGACCCGTTCGACGTGCTTGGGCGCCAGGTCCGGGCGCAGGCGGATGACGACGCGGCCATCCTTCAGGTCCATATACAGCGTGTTCTCGGGGTCCAGAGGCTCCTGGGCTTCGGCTTGTGACATCAGGGTTCCAATCAGAGCTGTTGCAAGCGGGGCTGTTGCGAGCAGCATGCGGCGTCGCATCGGCGTTCCTCCGTGTGTGGCTGCTGGGGGTTAACGAACGCGGGCCAACGTGCGTTCCAGGGTGAGCGCGGGGACGAAGCTGGACACGTCGCCGCCCAGCCGTGCGATCTCCTTGACGAAGCGGGAGCCAATGAACTGGTGCCGCTCCGTCGCCATCAGGAACAGTGTCTCGACCTCGGGGGCAAGGCGGTAGTTCATGCCAGCCATCTGGAACTCGTAGTCGAAGTCGGACACGGCGCGCAGCCCTCGCACAATGATCCCAGCATGTTCCTCCCGCGCGAAGTCTACCAGCAACCCGGTGAAGGGGCGGACGATGATTTCCGTGCCGGTGCGCGCGGCGATGGCGTCGGTTTCGGCGCGGACCAGTTCCTCCCGCTCCGCCAAGGGGAACAGCGGCCCCTTGCCGGCATTCTCGGCCACCCCCACCACCAGCTTGTGCAGCACCCGGGCGGCACGGCCGATAATGTCCACGTGGCCGTTGTGGATGGGATCGAACGTGCCGGGATAGATGCCAACGTGGCGAACGGCGTCAGGCATCCGGCGCTGCCGGGCCGGCATCACCCATCTCGGTTCCGTTCACGTCTGCCCCACTTGCTTCGGCACCATTGATGTCGGAGCCATTGGTGTCGGTGCCGTTGGTGTCGGGCGTTTCCACGATGGGGAACACGGCTGTCACCTTCTCCGTGTCGCCCAGGCGGAACAGGGTTACGCCCATGCTGCTGCGCCCGGTGATGCGCACCTGATCAGATGGGACGCGGATCAGCCGGCCCTCGTCCGTCACCAGCATCACGCCGTCGCCAGGCCGCACCGGGAAGCTGGCAACCACGGCGGCGCCGTTGCGGGCCGACAAGGTAATGTTGGTAATCCCCTGCCCGCCCCGGCCCGTGGTCCGGTAGTAATAGGCCGAGGACCGCTTGCCGAATCCGGCATCCGTCACCGTCAGCAGGATTTCCTCGGCTTCCTCCAGCGCCGTCACGCGGTCGGCGGACAGGGTCGCCTCGCCGGCGCCCTCATCAGCTTCATCCACGTCTGCAGCGGCGGCCTCCTCCTCGTCGCCGTTGCGGCGCCGGGCGGCGGCGACCTTCAGGTAAGCGGTGCGCTCGTCCGGCCCGGCGTCCACGTGGCGCAGCACGGACAGGCTGATGACCTCGTCGCCCTCCGCCAGCCGAATGCCGCGCACGCCGCTGCTGTCGCGCCCGGAGAAGACGCGCAGGGTGTCGTCGCCGATCTGGAACCGGATGCAGCGGCCCAGCTTGGTCGCCAGGAATACATCGTCGCCGTCGCGGCAGGTCGCAACGCCGATCAGGTGGTCGCCCTCGTCCAGCTTCATCGCGATCAGGCCGGAGGAGCGGACGTTGCGGAAATCGCTGAGACGGTTGCGCCGTACGCCGCCTGACGCGGTTGCGAAGACGAGATGCAGGTTCTCCCACAGCGATTCGTCCTGCGGCAGCGGCAGCACCGTCGTGATGGTGTCGCCGCCCAACTCCGGCAGCAGGTTCACCAGGGCGCGGCCCTTCGCCGTCGGGCTGGCCTCCGGCAGGCGCCAGACCTTCTCGCGGAACGCCTTGCCGCCGCTGCTGAAGAACAGCACCCACTGGTGGGTGTGCGCGTTGAAGCTGCGCGTCACCACGTCGTCGCCGCGGGTGCCGGCGCCGGTGCGTCCGCGCCCGCCGCGGTTCTGTTGGCGGAAGATGTCGAGCGCGGTCCGCTTGATGAAGCCGTCGCGGGTGATGGTCACGACCATCTGGCCCGGCTCGATCAGGCTTTCGTCGTCCTGGTCCGCCGCCGCGTCCACGATGGAGGTCATGCGCGGGCTGCCGATCTCCTCGCGGGCGATCAGCAGCTCGTCGCGCATCACCTCCAGGCGGCGGGGGCGGCTGTCGAGGATTTCCAGCAGCTCGCCGATGCGGGTGGCGACTTCTTGCAGCTCGGCCTGGATCTTGTCGCGCTCCAGCCCGGTCAGCCGGGCCAGGCGCAGTTCCAGGATGCCGCGGGCCTGGGCCTCGGTCAGGCGGACCTGGCCGTCCACGATCAGGTTGCCGCTGTCGTCGATCAACGCCAGCAGCGCCGCCACGTCGCCCGACGGCCAGGAACGCTCCATCAGCGCGGCGCGGGCGGTGGCGCTGTCGGGACTGGTGCGGATGACGCGGATCACCTCGTCTATGTTGGCCACCGCGATGGCGAGGCCGACAAGAAGGTGCGCCCGCTCCCGCGCCTTGTTCAGCTCGAACCGGCTGCGGCGGAGGATCACCTCCTCCCGGAAGGCGATGAACAGCTCCAGCGCGTCCTTCAGGCCCATCAGCCGCGGGCGCCCGTTGTCCAGCGCCAGCATGTTGACGCCGAAGCTCGTCTGCAACTGGGTGAAGCGGTAGAGGTGGTTCAGCACCACCTCCGGCGTCGCCTCGCGCCGCAGCTCGATCACGATACGCATGCCGTCGCGGTCGCTTTCGTCGCGCAGGTCGGTGACGCCTTCAATCTGCTTGCTGCGGATCAGCTCGGCCATGCGTTCCAGCAGGGTGGTCTTGTTCACCTGGTAGGGGATTTCGTTGATGATGATGGCGGTGCGGTTGCCGCGCATGTCCTCGAACGCGGCCTTGGCGCGCAGGACGACGCTGCCGCGCCCGCCCTCGAACGCGCTGCGTATGCCGGCACGGCCCAGGATGATGCCGCCGGTGGGGAAGTCCGGGCCGGGGACGATCTTCATCAGGTCGTCAAGGCTGGTGGTCGGGTCGGCGATCAGGGCCAGGGCGGCGTCTATGATCTCGGTCGGGTTGTGCGGCGGGATGTTGGTGGCCATGCCCACGGCGATGCCGTTGGCGCCGTTGATGAGCAGCACCGGGTAGGAGGCGGGCAGCACCCGCGGCTCGTCGTTGCTCTCGTCGTAGGACGGCGAGAAGTCAACGGTGTCCTTGTCGATGTCGGTCAGCAGCAGGGCGGCTGCCTTGGCCATGCGGGATTCGGTGTAGCGCATGGCCGCGGGGGGATCGCCGTCTATGCTGCCGAAGTTGCCCTGGCCGTCAATGAGCGGCACCCGCATGGAGAAGCTCTGGGCCATGCGGACGAGGGCGTCGTAGATGCTGGCGTCGCCGTGCGGGTGATACTTGCCCATCACGTCGCCGACGATGCGGGCGGATTTCCGGTAGGGCTTGTCGGCGGTGTAGCCGCTCTCGTTCATGGCGAACAGGATGCGGCGGTGCACCGGCTTCAGCCCGTCCCGTGCGTCGGGCAGCGCGCGGCTGACGATGACGGACATGGCGTAATCGAGGTAGGAGCGCCGCATCTCGTCCTCCAGCATCACCGGGGGGTATGCTGGCGGGAGGCCGGGAGGCATTGGGAGGCTGGGCGGGGTCAGGTCGGACAATGCTTGGCTTCTTGATGTTTGGATGTGATGGCGGATCGTTGTTCTAGTATAAGGCACTTACCCTTGGCAGCGAAGCCAAGGAATTGATGAAGACCGCGCCCTTAGGGCGGCCCAAATAGGTTCAAGGAACAAAACATTCCAACAGGGCTACCGTAAGCTTGGCCATCCTGTCTGCCTATTGATCACTAAGCCGCGGCAACGGCAGGCTACTCGCTATAGCTGATCCCAAGTAGTGGCTTTGCCTGTCGGCGGCTGATCTTACCCTTGGAGAACAGATGAACGTGGTCCGGCTTTCGCGGCTGACACATAACCCTTTCAGCCGTTGATTAGAATGGTATCTCGTCGTCCAGATCGCCCTTGCCAGCATCCCAGGACGGGCTGCCACCCCCGCCAGACTTCGATGACGCCCCAGCACCTGCAGGGCTTCGCTCCCGCGGCTGGTAGCTGCCACGGTCGCCGTTGCCGCCACCCATGCCGCCCTCCTCGCCACGCCCGCTCAGCATCGTCAACTCGCCGCGGAAGGCCGGTATGACAACCTCGGTGGTATACTTGTCCACCCCCGACTGGTCCTGCCACTTCCGCGTCTCCATCCGGCCCTCAAGGTAAACCTTGCTACCCTTCTTGAGATATTTCTCGGCAATCTCGCCTAGCTTGTCGTTCTTGATGACGACGTTATGCCACTCGGTCTTTTCCTTGCGTTCCCCGCTGGCGCGGTCGCTCCACGTCTCGCTGGTCGCGAGGGTGAAGTTCACTACCTTGCCGCCGTTCTGGAAACTGCGGACCTCCGGGTCCTTGCCCAGGTTGCCGACCAGGATCACCTTGTTGACGCTACCCGCCATCGCACACCTCCATGAATTGCAAGGACTCGTCGCGGAAGCATAGCCGCTTGCTCCCCCACGAGCCAGCCGCCGGGGTTTCCATCCTGCCCTGCCGTGTCATATAATGTGAACAACACCAGAACACCAGTGAAGCGGCAGGGTCCGCTGGGGATTGCACCGCATGGCCGGCTCCATACGCGTGCGCGGCGCACGTGAGCACAACCTAAAGAACATAGACGTGGACATCCCGCGCGACAGCCTGACGGTCATCACCGGGCTGTCCGGCAGCGGCAAGTCGTCGCTCGCCTTCGATACTATCTACGCCGAGGGCCAGCGCCGCTACGTCGAGTCCCTGTCCGCCTACGCCCGGCAGTTCCTGGAGCTGATGGGCAAGCCCGACGTGGACAGCATCGAGGGCCTGTCGCCCGCCATCTCCATCGAGCAGAAGACCACCAGCCGCAACCCGCGCAGCACCGTCGGCACGGTGACCGAAATCCACGACTACATGCGCCTGCTCTGGGCGCGGGCCGGCGTCCCCTACTCCCCGGTGACCGGCGAGCCCATCGAGGCGCAGACCGTCAGCCAGATGGTGGACCGCGTCGCTGCCATGAAGGAGGGCACGCGCCTGCTGCTGCTGGCGCCGGTCGTGCGCGACCGCAAGGGCGAATACCGCAAGGAGCTGGCGGACCTGCAGCGCAAGGGTTTCACTCGTGTCAAGGTGGACGGAACCTTGTACGAGATCGGCGAGGTTCCCGCGCTCAACCGCAAGACCAAGCACGAGATCGAGGCGGTGGTGGACCGGGTGGTCGTCCGCGAAGGCATCCAGACCCGGCTGGCCGACAGCTTCGAGACCGCGCTCGGCCTGGCGGATGGCGTGGTCTATGCCGAGGACGCCGAGACCGGCGACCGCACCGTGTTCAGCAGCCG
>CAXTDP010000394.1:0-5767 GCA_964242295.1 uncultured Acetobacteraceae bacterium
TGCCCGGGGATGCAGTAGGACTTCGAGAAGCTGTAGAGCTGGATGACGGTTTCGGGCCAGGCCGGGTCGGTGAAGGCGTCATGGGCGCGGGCTTGGCCGGGTGGCAAGAAGTCGCGGTAGGTTTCGTCGAGGATCAGCCAGATGCCGCGGCGCTGGCACAGGGATTGGAATCGGGCGATCACTCCAGGCGGGTAAACGGCGCCGGTCGGGTTGTTGGGGGTGATCAGGACGATGGCGCGCACGCGGGGGTCGAGCAGGGCCTCGGCCGCGTCGGGGTCGGGGATGAAGGCGTCGTCTGCCGTGCAGGGCAGGGGGCGCGCCTCGATGCCAAGCATCTCAAGCGTTTGCTGGTGGTTCCAGAACCAGGGTGTCGGCAGCAAGACGGCGTCGCCGGATTGCGCCAGGGTCATCATGGCCAGGAAGAATGCCTGGTTGCAGCCTGCGGTTATGGCGACCTGGCTGGGGTCAATGGCGCCGCCATAGGTGCGGGACAGGTCGTCCGCATAAGCCTCCCGCAGCGCGGCATCGCCGTTGATCAGGCCGTATTTGGCTGATGCAGGCTCTGCGGCGGCGGCTGAGAGGTGCTGCAGCAGCCCAGGATGCGGCGGATAGCCCGGCACCGCCTGGCACAGGTCCAGCAGCGGGCCGAACGCTCCGTCATACCGCCGTGCCCAGGCGTGCGCTTCAGGGATGGGGGGCGGCACGATGCCGGTCACGAGCGGGTTCAGCGTCGGCATCGAAATCCCCGGTGCTCCAGTCGGTGTTGGGTCTGGCCCGATAGTCTGTCCCAGCCGAACCGATGCCGGTTTGAGCGGGGCCGTCCAGCGTAGCAGGCCAGGGACGGATATGCGCCTTGGTCTCCAGCCACCCAGGCGGGATCACGGCATTGTTGCCATCCCGCGCTGGGTCGCTGTCAGCGGACCCGCTCTAGACGTCCACTTCGGCCACTGTGCGCGCCCGCTCCTGGATGAACTGGAAGCGCAGTTCGGGGCGCCGGCCCATCAGGCTCTCGACGAGGTCGTTGGTCATGGCGCGGTCCTCGGGTGCCGCGACCACGCGCAGCAGCGTGCGCCGTGCCGGGTCCATCGTGGTTTCCTTGAGTGCCATCGGCGGCATCTCGCCCAAGCCCTTGAAGCGGCTGACGTCCACCTTGCTGCCGGCCTTGAAGCCGCGGCGGATCAGCCGGTCCTTGTCGGCATCGTTCATCGCGTAGATGGACTTCGCGCCTTGGGTCAGCCGGTAGAGCGGTGGCTGGGCAAGGTAGAGGTGGCCATGCCGCACGAGGTCGGGCAACTCGCGGTAGAAGAAGGTCATCAGCAGGGAGGCGATGTGGGCGCCGTCCACGTCGGCGTCGGTCATGATGATGACCCGGCCATAGCGTAGCCGGGCCAGGTCGAACCCGCCGCCGACGCCGCAACCCAGGGCCTCAATGAGGTCTCGCAACTCTTTGTTCTCGCGCAGCTTGTCGGCGCTGGCGCTGGCGACGTTCAGGATCTTGCCGCGCAGTGGCAGCACGGCCTGGCTGTCCCGGTTGCGTGCCTGCTTGGCGGAGCCGCCGGCGCTGTCGCCCTCGACCAGGAAGATCTCGGTGTCGTCCCGGCTTTCCCGGGTGCAGTCCGCCAGCTTGCCGGGCAGGCGGAGGCGCCGGGTTGCGGTCTTGCGGCCGATTTCCTTCACCTCGCGGCGGCGCAGGCGCTCCTCGGCGCGCTCGATGATGTAGGTCAGCAGGTTGTCGGCCTGGGCCGGGTTGGCGCCGAGCCAATGGTCGAAGCGGTCGCGCAGCGCGGGTTCGATCAGCCGGGTCGCCTCCGGGCTGGTCAGCTTTTCCTTGGTCTGGCCCTGGAACTGCGGGTCGCGGACGAAGGCGGACAGCTTGGCGGCCATGTGGCCCAGCATGTCCTCAGGGGTGATGATGGCGGCGCGGCGGTTGCTGCGCCCCTCGCCCCAGGCGCGCAGGCCCTTCATCAACGCCGCCCGTAGGCCGGTCTCGTGGGTGCCGCCCTGGGCCGTGGGGACGGTGTTGCAGTAGGAGTGCAGGAAGCCGTCGGCGTCCTCCAGCCAGGTGACGGCCCATTCGACGCGCCCGCCGGTGGCGCCGTTGGCTGCCGCCGGCAAGTCCGCTTCGCCGGCCCAAAGCTCTGGCACGGCGCGGGCGGCGGTGCCGATGTCTTCCTCAAGACTGTCGCGCAATCCGCCGGGGAAGTGCAGCACGGCCTCGGCGGGGATGGCGGGGGTGGCCGTGACCAGGGTGGGGTCGCAGGACCAGCGTATCCGCACGCCGCGGAACAGGTAAGCCTTCGAGCGGCACAGACGATATAGCCGGGCCGGCGAGAAGGCGAGGTCGGCGAAGATTTCGGGGTCGGGGTGGAAGCGTATGGTGGTGCCCCGGCGGTTGTGCACGGGTCCGGCGTTCACCAGCTTGGTCACCGGCTTGCCGCGGGCATAGCCCTGGCGCCAGAGGGTGCGGTCGCGGGCGACCTCGACCTCCATGCCGTCTGACAGGGCGTTGACGACGGAGCTGCCGACGCCGTGCAGGCCGCCGGAGGTCGCGTAGGCTTTGCCGCCAAACTTGCCGCCGGAGTGCAGCGTGGTGAGGATGACCTCCAGGGCGCTGAGCGGCTTGAACTTGGGATGCGGGTCCACCGGGATGCCGCGTCCGTTGTCGCGTATGGTCAGCCAGTTGCCGGCCTCTAGGCTCACCTCGATGACGCTGGCGTGGCCAGCTACGGCCTCATCCATCGCATTGTCCAGGATCTCGGCGGCGAGGTGGTGCAGGGCGGCGTCGTCGGTGCCGCCGATATACATGCCGGGGCGGCGGCGGACTGGCTCCAACCCTTCCAGGACTTCGATGTCCCGGGCGGAATAGTTGTCCTCCGACCCGGGAAGGGGGGTCGGCTCAAGCAGACTGTTCATGCTGTGTTCCCGTTCCTGGTCCAAAGCTAGTGCGGTGGACCGGGCCGGGCAAGGGATTAGGAAAAAGACGGCGCGGCGTGAGTTGTCACTGCCGCGCCGTAGGTTGGGCTGAGTGTTTGTCGGACAGTGCGGCCCCGCCTGGCCGTTTGGCGCTGGTTCGCTACGTTCCAGTGATCACGAATTGGATGCCAGATCCGCTCTGGTGCTTGGAGCGTGTGCCAGCCGACTTAGGGCGACCCACTGCTGAGACGGCGATCAGTTGCGGAAGGTGCCGCTCGGCTCCTGGGTATGCGCCTCCAGGAACCAAAGCTGCTTGTCCACTCCGCGGGAAATCTCCGTCAGCAGGTCCGCGCTGCCGGCGTCACCCGCGTCGGCAGTATCGTCAATGTTGTTCCGGACTGCATTGGCGAACGCGGCGTAGCGCTCGATCAATGCCTTGATGTGGTCGGCAACAGCATAGATATCAGTGGGATACGGAGACAACTTGGTCTCACGCCCGACCTCTTGAACCGTCCCGCGGGCGGTGCCGCCTAGCTGGGTGATGCGTTCGGCCATCATGTCGTTCCATTCGTCCTGCTCGGTGCGGAAGCCGTCGAGCATGAGATGGACGCCGATGAACTGCGGCCCCTTCAGGTTCCAATGGGCCTGCTTGGTGATCAGGGCCAGGTCGATGCCATCGGCCAGCCGCGCCTGCAACGCTTCCATCGCGGCGGCCTTGGCGTTGTTCTTGGTGTCGTTGTTGGTCTTGTGCAGCCGTGCGCCTTGAGTCTGGTCGGGGATTTGGCTCGGATTGTCTGCCATGGGTGGCTCCTAGAAGGATTGCGTGCACACAACGCGGGACGGCGAGCATGCGTTGCATGCCTGCGGGTTACCATGCGTGCGAGTTGTGCGGCGTTTGCGGGCCTGTTCCGGCCTGCTGGCTTTCACGCCGGGCGCGTTCTAAACGACCCTCCAGCAAGCGCCGCACCCTGCGGCCTTCTTTGGAGTTGTGCATGGGCTTGAAGGACAGGGTTGTGCTGGTCACCGGCTCCACCAGCGGCATCGGCTTGGGCATTGCACGGGCGATGGCCGAGGCCGGGGCAAACGTGATGCTGAACGGGTTCGGCGACCCGGCGGCCATCGAGGCCCTGCGGGAGGAGTTGGGCAGAGCCTATGATGTTCGTGTCGGCTATCATGACGCCGATATGTCGCATCCGGACGAGGTGGCTGCCCTGGTGCGGGCGGCGCAGGAGCAGCTTGGCGGGTTGGATGTCCTAGTTAACAACGCCGGCATCCAGCATACCGCGCCGATCGAGAGCTTCCCCAGGGAACGCTGGGATGCGGTGATCGCGATCAACCTTAGCGCGGCGTTCCACGCCATGCAGGCGGCGATACCCGGCATGAAGGCGGCGGGCTGGGGCCGGATCATCAACATCGCCTCGGCACATGGACTGGTGGCGAGCGCGCAGAAGTCGGCCTACGTCGCGGCGAAGCACGGGCTGATCGGGCTGACCAAGGTTGGGGCGATCGAGTTGGCCGGGGACGGCATTACGGTGAACGCGATCTGCCCGGGATGGGTGTTGACGCCGCTTGTCGAGGCGCAGTTGACGGACCGGGCGGCGCGGGAGGGGGCGTCCATCGAGGACGTGAAGCGGCGGATGCTGATGGAGAAACAGCCGATGGCGGAGTTCACGACGCCGGCTTCGCTGGGTGCGCTGGCGGTGTTCCTGTGCTCGGACGCGGCGCGGACCATCACGGGCGCCAGCGTGTCCATGGACGGCGGGTGGGTGGCGGCATGAGCTTGGGCCGGATGCTGGGCCAGATTTTGGGCCGGATACGGCCATGACCGTTATCGTTACCGGGGCGGCCGGCTTCGTCGGGTTTCATACCTGCCTGGCGTTGCTGGCGCGTGGGGACGCCGTGCTGGGTTTGGACGACCTGAACGCGTATTATGACGTGCGCCTCAAGCAGGCGCGGCTGGCTGTTTTGCAGGGGAAGGCTGGCTTCCGGTTCGAGCATGTGGACGTGGCTGACCGTGCCGCGGTGACGGAAGCGTTCAGCCGGGCCGGGGATGCCACCCGGGTCGTGCACCTGGCGGCGCAGGCCGGGGTGCGGCACTCGTTGGTTGACCCTTACGCCTATGTCACGGCGAATGTGTTGGGGCATGTGACGATTTTGGAGGCGGCGCGGCGGCTGCCGGGACTGCGGCATATCGTTTATGCCAGCTCGTCGTCGGTCTATGGCGGGAATACCAAGCTGCCATTTGCCGAGGATGACCCGGTGAACACGCCGGTGTCGGTCTATGCGGCGACAAAGCGGGCTGACGAGCTGATCAGCCATGCCTATGGGCACCTGTATGGGATGCCGCAAACGGGGCTGCGGTTCTTCACGGTGTATGGGCCATGGGGGCGGCCCGACATGGCCTACTACCTGTTCGCGGTTGCGATCATGCGTGGGGCGCCGATCACGCTGTTTGATGGCGGGCGGTTGCGGCGTGATTTCACCTATGTGGATGACATCGTGAGCGGGGTGCTTGCGTGCCTGGATCGGCCGCCGGCCACGGGTTTGCCGACCCAGGTGTTCAATATTGGCAATAACCGCGGCGAGTTGGTGTCGGAGCTGGTGCGGCTGCTGGAGGTGAGCCTTGGCCGGCCGGCGGTGATCGAGGAGGCCAGCCGTCCCGTGGCTGACGTGGTGGAGACGCTGGCGGACTTGTCGGCAATCGAGCGGTATGCCGGCTACCGTCCGACGACGCCGTTGGCGGAGGGCATACCGCGGTTCGCGTCGTGGTTCCTGCGGCATCATGCGGCGGATGGTGATTTTCCTCTTGACCGTCCTCTCATCTAGTCTTACTTCCCCGCTCACCGATGTGGTT
>CAXTDP010000395.1:0-5765 GCA_964242295.1 uncultured Acetobacteraceae bacterium
CCTGCCGCTATGCGCGGGCGGTGCTGGGCTGGTGGCGGTGCTGCCGGCGTTCCTCGCCCTGTGCTGGCCCGAAAGCCGGCGGATGCGTGCTGCTCGCCCCGGGGAGCGGGCGCCGGCACCGCGGCGGGCACTCTCGGACGCGCACGGCGCCGCTGACTGGATGACGCTGGCGGACGCCCGCAAGCTGTTCCCCGGGCCGCATCCGGCCTATGGCGGTGTGGTGGTGGGTGAAGCCTACCGCGTGGATCAGGACAAGGTGGCCGGCGTCCGGTTCAACCCGGACGATCCTGCGACTTGGGGACAGGGTGGCAAGGCTGATCTGCTGATTGACCCCTGCACGTCGGACGCGACGCACGGCGCCGTTTTTGCCGGAAGCGGTGGCTATAAGACGACGGCGGTAACGATCCCAACCCTGGCCTACTGGACAGGCTCGGCGGTCGTGCTCGATCCGTCCTGCCAGGTTGGCCCGATGACTGCGGCCATGCGCCGGGCCATGGGGCACAAGGTCGCCATGATCGGCCCCGGCCTGGGCGGCGTGAACGTACTGGACTGGATCGACCCGCGCGACCCCCTGGCGGAAACCTACGTCCAGGCGGTGATCGAGCGGATTGCAGGCGACGCACCTGCAGGCCAGGCCGGCGAAAATGCGATCTTTAAGGTGCGTGGCAAGGAGCTGCTGACGTGCCTGCTGGCGGACCTGCTGTGGGACAGCACCGTGCCAGCCTGCCAAAAGACGCTGCGGGAGCTACGCGCCAGGGTCCGCACGCCTGAAAAGAAGATGAAAGGCTTGCTCGCGGACATCCAGGCTGAATCCGAAAGCCCACTTGCGCGGGATTTGGCCGGAACGCTGGTGGATGTGTTCTCGGAAACCTTCTCCGGCATCTACTCAAACGCCAACGCAGACACGCAATGGCTGTCGATCAAGGCGTATGCCGACATGCTTTCCGATGGCTCGTTCGGGACGCACGAATTGACCGGCGGCAAGCTTACGGTGTTCATCCAGGTGCCGATGGAAACGCTGCGGGCGACGCCGGAGGTGGCGCGCGTGATCGTCGGTTCGCTGCTGGGCGCGGCCTACCGGGCTGACGGCAAGCTCGCCGGCCGGGTGCTGTTCCTGCTGGACGAAGTGAACTTCCTTGGCAAGCTCAAGGTGCTGGAAGATGCGCGGGACGCCGGGCGCAAGTACGGCATCACGCTGCTCTGCTGCTGGCAAAGCCTTGGGCAGCTCGTGGACACCTGGGGCAAGGAAGGCAAAGGCTCCTGGTTCAACTCATGCTCCTGGCGCTTGTTCGCTGCCGTGGACGACGACGGCACGGCGGAGGAAGTCTCCAAGACTGCCGGCAAGTACACCGTGCTCGCCCGCACCCAAGGCCACTCCACCAGCACACAAAGCGGCCTCGCCGCCGCCCCGCGCAACCGGGGCACGAATGAGGGGCTATCCGAACAGGCGCGTGAGCTCATCAAGCCTGATGAAGTGCGGACCCGGATGCGCGCCGACGAGGCGATCATCTTCCGCCGTGGCGCTCCACCCCTGCGTTGCGGCCGCCCAATCTTCTTCCGCCGCCCGGACCTGAAAGCGCGGGTCGAGGCGGACCGCTACCGCACTGCTGCCGAATAACCGGCGTTTTCACCCCCCCTTGGAGCAACGCACCATGAACCGGACAACCCTTGCCTTCCTCGCCGTGGCCCTCGCCCTGGGCGGCTGCGCCGATAAGCTGCTGTCGGACGATCATATCCGGCAGGACACCGCGCTTGCGCTCAACCAGCCGGCGTCCGCCGTCACCATCGCTGACCGGCGCTATGACGGCGGCACATACACCTATTACACGGCCCGCACGCCCCGCGGCACCTATGGCTGCACAATCGACGGCGGCACCGTCATGGCAATGGGCATGACGAACCCGCCGCAGTGCTCTCGCCGGTAGGGGTGCGCCGGTATGAGCGACGACATGCAGGTCCGGCAGACGCGGCAAGGCGGGTGGCAGTCGAGCATGGACGGCACCACGGAAACCCGCACCAGCCTTGGCGCATCTGACCGGGGGCACCACTACGCCATCGAGGTGTCACGCCTGGGGGGCGATGCGGGCAGCCCGGCGTGGAGCCGCCCCTTCCGCAGCGCAGGTCAGGCTGAACGTGTCGCTGGCATCCGCAGCGCGGTGGCGCTGGGTGAGCAAATGCCAAGCCCCCGGCAGGAGGTTCTGGCGCGTGCGGCGCAGTTGCGGCTGGGGCTGTCCCCTGCTGCGAAAGGCGCACGGGCGCTGTCGGATGCCGCCTCGTATCGGCAGGCTGCAGCAGCCGCCGGGACGGAGAGTGGCAGGGAAAGCCTGCTCGGTGCAGCGCGTCGTCATCTCGCACAGGCGCGTGCGGTGAACCAGGCAAGCCGGAGTGCCGTGCAACCTGCCGTCCAGGCGGCGGCTGCCGTGCCCGTCGGCAGATCCAAGCCGGCGCCCGTGGTGGTCATCACGCAAGCGATGCGCGACGCCGCCCGTGGTAGTGCCAGGGCTGTGCCGGTGTCAGCATCAAGTGCAGCGCAGCGCCATTCGCAAGCCGCCCGGCCAGCGAGGGCCAGGCTATGACGGACAAACCCCTTCTACCGCCGTCCTGCCGGCTGTGCGTCTATTACCCGCCCGGCGGGTTCTGTCGCCGGCATGCCCCTGGTCCGGGCCAGGACGAATATGACCTGGTGCACTGGCCCAAGGTGAAGCCCGCTGACCGCTGTGGCGACGGCGTAGCCTTGAGCGATGGCACGGGGCCTGGCGTCGTAGCATGCCAAGCTTGCCTTCACTGGCACCAACCGGATGGGCTGCCGGTCAAGCCGGACTATCGCAAGGGGCTGTCGGCCGAATGGTGGGCGGCCAGCGGCTACTGCACGCGCCGCGCGCCGACACCTGCGGCAGACGATGACCGCAAGGTGCATTGGCCCTGCACGAACGCCGCAGATAGCTGCGGCGACGGCGCACAGGTGGAGATGGACACCAGTGAGGATGAAGGGCCGGCGTTGGAAGTCGCACTGGTTTAAAGTAGCCAAACCCCTGCTGGTTCAAAAACCTCCTTGAGTGCGCGTCGGGGCGTCCGTAATTGCGCGCCGCTACAGCTAAATAGAAAGTGTTTCAAAAATTATGATCCGTCTCACATCATGGGGCACCTTTCATCCACGGCGGGTCGTCATTTCGGTGTAGAACTAATACCAACTGCCGAAAGTTCTGACTTGTCGGCACACGGCGCCTTGCAGGACGCCAGCAGCGGGGCACAGGTCAAGACTTTCGGCGGTTGGTATAAGCCTTGATCCATCCGGTCTAGCCGCACGGCGTATGTCGAGCGCCAGCCCTGTCCATCAAACCCCTTAAAATACGCCATAGCGGATCACGCTGGGCAAATCTGATCGGTTCGCAAGCCTTGTCTACACAGAAATAGGATATCTGTCATAATATCATGGTTGTTGTTGAGGCTCGCAGCATGATTCTGCGATTATTCCGCGACTCGCCGGAAGACTCCCCTTTGTTCGCCAAAAGAGGACATACGATAATCATCAAGCTACCTCTGATCAAATAAGATGAGGTAGCCGCCGGGGTGATAGCCCGGCGACTTTAGCCACAATTTAGAAAGGAGAGTGTTTTTATGGCACCACCCCGCATACCGGAGTGGCTGCCGGAACTATTGGCGCTAATGGCGATGATCTTGCAAATCATCGGTCACTTGCCTCGATAGTCCCCTGGCCAGAGGAGTCGGACAAGGAGGGTCCGGCTCCGATGGGCAATCCGTTCAGGAGTACCTATGACACCTTATGAAGGTTTGCCAAGTGATGCAAACTCCCGTTCTCCATTCGGTTCTCCCTGGTGGGCCATGCTGACGCTTTCGGTAGTCAAGCTGTCAAGCATCGCCGCATCATAGCCTTGGGCCAGCCGGACGCTGCTGAGCACGACGGGCAGCCTCTCGGGCGCCCTGATCGGGGGCTTGCGCTGCCCGGCCGGCAGTCTGCCGCGCTGCATCGCGCATGGCTTGCGTGACAGCAGGCGCGGCCTGGGACGCCTTCACTGCCTCGGCTGGCATCTCGAACCCATGCTTGCCTAGCTCAGCCTGCACCAGCGCCCGCACTGCGACTTTGCCGTGCTGAGCCATGTAGTCGTTCCAATCCGTGCCGGGATCTGTGGGTGCGAAGGGTGGCTGCAGAACCGCACCGCTAACCTCCTTCGCCGCCGCGGCGGCCTTCACCTCCCCCACGTTCGGCAACGGCGGGTCGCGGCGCGGCAAGTGATGATCGTTGTCCGCCGCGATCACGATGGGCCGGGCCGGGTCGCGCTCGCGGTAAGCTCGCGCCACCTCCACCAGGTTGCCGCTGTCGAACGCGACGGCGACGGTCAGGCCAGTTGCTTCCCGCATGGTCGCTGCGGTCGCAAACCCCTCCGCGATCATCAGGGGCTGGTCCGGCCGCAGCTCGCCCAACAGCGCGTGCGTGCCCTGCTTCTTGCCACCGGCCATATACAGCTTGCCGCCCTCGGAGGTGATCGTCTGCACACCCCATAGCCGGCCGTCCACATCCCGCATGGGCACCAGCAAGTTGCCCCGCCGATCCTGCCGTAAGCCGTGCGCCGATACGCCCTTGCGCGTGAGGTAGGGATGCGCCTGGACGGGCTTGGCGCGGTTCCAAATGGCGCGGGCCTTGTGCGACGCGGCGACCTGGTTGCGCTGCCGCTCTACATCCTTGGCAGCCTGGTGGGCGGCGATCTGCGCCCGGTCCCGCTCCCGTTCCTCCGGCGTCGTTTCCTTCGCCGGACGCGATGCCTTCCACCTGATCTCGTCGCCGGTTCGGAAATTGTGGGCATAGCCGGCGGGATGGCCGTCGAGGTGTCCGACGTAGGTTCCTGACAGCCGCCCCTTGCGGTCGCCTTCAACCGGCACTCGCCGCATCTGTCCGTCCATGATCGGCGCACCCTTCGGGCGTAGGCCGGCGCGGTGCAGCGTATCGGCAAACTCGGCCTGGGCCTCCGTGGGAGTAATGACGGGCTGCACCCTGCCCTTCTTGGGTCGAGCTGCTGGCGGGCGCATGGACCGGCGGGCCTCAATCGCAGCCCTACGGACCTCGCCTGGCCCGGTCAGCCGGTGGGTGGTTTCACGCGCGGCGGTAGTGTTCTGCGCCGTCGCGGTGTTCATCGTCGGCGCCTGGCCCGCAACATCGCGTTCGGCCCGGCGCTCGGTGAAGGCGGAACGCAGGTCCGGCGGCGGTCCGCCCGTGGCTTGGCGCTGCTGGCCGGGCTGGAATGCTGTTGCCAGGCTCCTGACGGTGCCGACGTTCATCTCGCGTGCCCGGTCCAGCAGATCGGTTGCCAGTTCCTTTGCCGGCTGCCGAGACAGGTTGCGGGCGACGTTCGCCCACACGTCATCCTCGGTGATCGGCGCTACATTGCCGAGTGCGCGCCGGCCGATGATCTCGGTACGCTCGCGCCCGTCTGCGACAACCAGGAACGTCGTCTCGCGGGACCGGGACTGTGCAACGTAGGCTTTGAAGCTCTGCACCGCCTCCGATCCGCTGGGCATGGCGTTGATATGCTCGGTCGAGGTGGCAGACTGGATGGCGTCAATGGTGATGACATCGCCGTAAGTCAGGCGAACGCGCCCGCTGGCAGGGTCGCGCAAGTTGTCCCACTTTACGAAGCCAGAGTTGCCTTTGCCTTTCGCATTGCGGAGCTGCAGCCCGTCCGCCTCAATGCGCTCCACCTGCACAACCGACCCGTTGTTTCCTAAGTTCCCGCCTCTGCCGCCGAATG
>CAXTDP010000396.1:0-5750 GCA_964242295.1 uncultured Acetobacteraceae bacterium
TTCGATCAGCTACTGGCCCTCGGCACGGCGTAATCAGAACTGAATGGCCCTGCCCCCTCTCCTAGTCCTTGTTCTTTTTTGGCATTGCTCGTTCCCCCTTTCCTGTCCGTTCCTCCTGCGTCTCCACCCATGTTGCAGGCCAGGCGAAGCGTCCGGAATGGCCTGGAGAGTTAGGCTGTGAGGGCCAGCAGCGATGCGAGCGTGACGATGGGACGGTTCCGCCGCGGCCCACGCTGAGCTTTCACGGTGCGGGTGGCGAAGGGGATCTCCATGCGGATGGCGTGCTTGCTGACCACGGCCGGGTCGCGGTCCAGCGCTGCACTGAGATCGATGAGCGACACCCCATGGTCTCGCGCCAGGTGGATCGCCCGCTCCTCGTCGGTGGTGAAGGCGCGTATGAAGCCGTGCTCCAGCCCCAGCGCCCAGGCCTTGTTGTGCACCCCGGCCTTCTTGCGGTTGAGCCTCTTGGCCAGCTCCTGGGTCGGCACCCGGCCGTAGTCCCGGGTCAGGATGCGGATGTCCGCTTCCGACCAGTCCGGCTCGTTGCGCCAGCCGTTCGGCCGCGCGTGCGTCCCTTGTAGCTCCATCACCTTTGCCTGGTGCGCGATGGCTTCCCGCGACCGGCCAAGCCTTTGCTGCAAGGGTGTCAGGCTCAGGCCGTGCTCATAGGCGTGCCGGAGCAGGTCCTTCTCCTCGGGCAGCCATGGCCGGCCCCAGCCGCAGCCATAGCCCAGCTTGCGCAGCGTTTGGCCCATGGTGCGCCCTTCGCGGCGTGGGAAGCCCTCCGCTTCGAGCTGGCCGGTGATTGCCGCATAACGGATGCCGGTCTCCGCCAGCGCCAGGGCACGTCCCTGCTCGGCATCCGTTCAGTCCGGCGGGCTGTTGCGGTGCTTGATGCCAAGTTTGGAGGCGAGGCTGATGATGCCGGAGAGGGGCCGCCCGACGATGACGGCCAGTCGAGTCACCGGCACGGCCCAATCGTATCCTGCCCGGATCTGCGCGATCTCCCATAAGGTGTAGGGCGGTGCATTTCCCTCGGTGAGATCGAGCACCCCGGCGCGGGCATAGACGGCGGCGCAGGTGCGGCCGAGTTCGGATGCGATCGTGCTGGTCGGCTTGATACCGTAGTGCTGGGCGAGGTCGGCGTCCTCCATCTCCGGCCACGGCCGGGCGCTGTTGCGGCGCAGGCCCAGGTCATCGACTTTGGTGCGGATAGCGGCCGGCGTGCGGTCCAGCACGTCGGCGATGATCTGCAGGTCCTCGTCGGCGGCGAACCGGGCGCACAGCACGTCAATCTGCTCGGGTACCATGCTGTCCCGGTCGGACAGCAACTCCGGCATCGCCCGCGCCAGCCAAAACATGACCGCTACTGCCATCGCGCCGCCAACGCCGCGCAGCACCGTCCTGGTCCTCGTCCTTGTCCTCATCGTCCTGGTCCTCCGTAGGTCTCTCCTTCGAGACCCATCCCCAGGGCTGCTGCGCCCCGGACGGGGCAAAGGAGCGCCGCTCGGCGCGGGCCGCTTGCGGCCGAACCCTTGCGGCGTCCGGGGCGACAGCGGCACCGATCTCCGGTCCTTCCCCTTCGCGTCGGTTCACCCTCCCACTCACCTCTAGGCGCTACACCAGCGTCCCTTGACCCGCGACGGCGCTGCTCAAGACTTAATGGGTCAAAGGATTTCGACCGTACATCCCCAGCCCTGGACTTGGATGATCTGTTTCCCGTCCGTGAACACGGTGAACTCGCCGCCCAGATCCCATTTGCCGTCCTCGTCGCGCTCGCCGCCGACCACCACGCCTTCGATGGTCTGCTGCTGGATGTCGCCGGTTTCGACGACCACCCATACGTCGGTCAGGCTGTTGCCGGTGAGGGGATAAGGGCAACGGGCGCGCATGCCGAGAGGCAGGCGCTGGAAGGCTGCGCCGAGATCCGCCACCCGCTGCTCGCGCTTGATCGCAACGGTCAGGTCGGCCGGTGCGTCCAGACGGGTGGGCGACGGACAGCGGCAGGTCCCAAACCGAGTGGCCGCCCCAACGGTGGGTGCGCGAAAGGTCCACCGCAAGGTCGGCGTCGGTCCAGGCAGCCGGCTGCGGGTCCAGCAAATCGAGCTTGCGTCCAGACTGCAGCCGGATGTAGGCCCGATCCGGTCTCATGCCGCCACCTTGCGGGCCACCAGCGCGTCATTCCAGTCGTTGTGGCCTTCCGGCGGCAGCAGGCGTTGGTATTGCACGCCAGCCTTCGCCGCCTGTTCCTCCAGGCGTGCGGCATACTTGCACCCCTGCTCGTCGGCGTCCGTCGCCGCAACCAGCACCGCCCCAGGACGGACGGCCAACTGCAGCAGCAGCGCAGCCAGGCATGCCACTGTTGGCGGTCCCATGCCGCCTGTCGTGGCGACGTAGAGCGTATCGGCACGCAGGCAGTCGATCACGGCCAGGCTCAGCGCGTCGATGCCTGCCTCGCACACCGCCAACCGGGTCGGCGCGGCCGTGCCGCCGGGCAGTCGGAACAGGGTCTTGTTGTGACCTTTAGAGAACCCGCGCCAGTCCGGGCCGCGCATCTCCATCCCCGTCAGTTCACCGTCGTGGCTGCGGTGCGCGAACCAGGCGCTGCCTTTCGGACCCTCGCGCACCACGTCAAACAGGTCCGCCGCCTGCAGTATGGCCGCCGGCAGTGCTCGCGTGACGGTGAGATAGGCCCAGGTCGGCGTGCCCGGGCGGAGGCGGCGCCGCCCGCTCCAGAGCTTGATCGGCGGCTCGAATGGCTCGCGCGGCTCCCGCATGCGCTCGGCTTCCGGATAGGCCGGCGCCATGCCGACCAGGCCGCGGAGGTGCTGGCGGACCTGGCCGAAGTTGAGGCCGGGGTTGAGATGCTGCACCAGGATGAACACGTCGCCCTTGGCGTCGGACATCGGGTCCCACCAGCCTTGGCCGCCGTGGTTGACGATCAGCACCTCGCCGGCGCTGCGGCGATATTTCAGGCAGTGCTTCGTGCTGTCCTTGCGGTCCAGGCTGTAGCCACCGCGCTCCAGCAGCAGCGCGCAGTTTACGGCCGCCTTCAGCTGAACCAGCTCCTCGTCGTGTGCGCTCATGTCCGTGCTCCTGCACCTGGTGGCAGGACGGGCTTGGAGCGGGATGGCATCGTGCCCCCTCCCCTCCTCCTCCTTCTCCATCCTGATCCCCACCCGGCCATCGCCGGTGCCGTCTGTGGGGCAAGGCCGGGCGCAGCCCGGGAGCGCTCTTGCGCGACAAAGCCTTGCGGCACAGGTGGCAATGGCGATAGGGGTTCCATCCGCGCTTTCCTCTCGGTAGGTCCTCCCCCTTTTCCCCCGAGATGGCGCAAACAGCGCATGCGACCCCTGCCGAGGCGTGATGGGCTACAGCTCGATGGCTTTCTGGCCAGGCACCTTGCGCGCCTGACAACGCCGTGATTCCGTACGGCCCATCACAGTGATCAGGAGTCGAACCACAATGGCCAAGGGAACCAGCACGAAGGCCTTGCCTGCCAAGGCAAAGGCGGCGAAGCCGTCGAAGGGCAACGCAGCGCCTGCAGCTGCGCCGGCCAAGCTCGCGGAGCCGCAGGCCGCAAAGCCGGCAGCACCGGTAACCGTTACGCTGAAGCACCTAGCGGCTGGGATCAGCGAGCAGCACGGGATGCCGAAGGCACAGGCGGAGGCGGTCCTGGCCGGCGTGTTCGAGGCTGTGGCCGCTCGCCTCAAGGCAGGGGAACGAGTGCGGATCGGCGGCTTCGGTCTGATCGAGGTTAAGGACCGGCCTGCTCGCATGAGGCGCAACCCCGCAACCGGCGAGGCCATCCAGATTGCTGCGAGCCGCAAGCTCGCATTCCGCGCCGCAAAGGAGCTGAAGGCAGCGATCTGACGTTACGCGGTCAAGTCCTGGGTATTCATGATACCTGGACGGTGCGAGTACCAAGGTCAACGCCGTTGAGACCTGCCGGGAGAACCGTCAGAACAGGTCGCGGGCGTGGTTCAAAGCCGGGTTGACGCGTCCAGGACGGATGGTGGCACCCTGGCGTTTTCAGGTGTCGTGCGAGATGGGTCGATGTGCGGGCGCAGCAGCGCGGCTGCCCGGGGGTGACCGTAAGCACCTGGCCATTCAGGCGCTGGCGCATGCGGAGACGGTCAGCGACCTGGCAGCCCGGCACGAGGTGAGCCGCAAGTTCGTCTACCAGCAGATGCACAAGGCCCGCATCGCCTTGGCTGATGCCTTCTCGCCTGCCGTTGCGGACAGCGAGGTGCTGTTCGAGCTGGCGGTGACCAAGACGTGGTTGCATCAGGTGATCGTCGGGCTGACGCTGATCTGCCGCGGCTCGTATCGCGGCGTTGTGGAGTTCATGCGTGACCTGCTGCCCGACGCATCCGCCCGGTGCGGGTCGCGCTGAAGAACCAACGCGACGCCTTGCTCGCCTTCGCCGGCGTGCTCGGTGCCAAGCTGGCCGACATCGCGCAAACCCACGCCACTGCCCAACCTCTCGTGCGTGACGCCTGCGTGCTGAACCGCCTGCCCAATACCTCGCCCACATATTGGCCAGGGTGGAACCGGCTGCAGGCGCAGATCGGGGGCAAGTTCCACACCCTGTTCGCCGCCGTAAGCCAGGCCTTGGCGGATACCCCACGCAGCAGCTCGCTCGCCGAGAACTTGAACTCGCGGCTGCGCAACCACGTCACCCTGCGCCGCACCTGGGCAACTCATATCTCGACCTGCTGCGCTTCTTCCTGAACCATCGCCGGTTCATGTGCAGCCACCGTGCCGAGCGCCAGGGCAAGAGCTCACGGGAGCTGATGACGGGTCAGGGTCATCCGCACTGGCTGACCTTGCTCGGCCTGGGACAGCGTCAGCCCCAGCGAGCTTGACTCGGGGCGGCTCGCCACCTTCCGCGCAGGACACCCTTAGGACCGAATCCAGCTCCTGCAGCCGGCAGTTTCCGCGCACCTTGTGTAACCTAAAAGGCTCTTATTAGATTCCGGGGTGGTGCTGGGTTTGTCACGCGACCAGGCCGGCGATCAGGGCGCCGAGCAGGGCTTTGCCGCGTCGGCGCGTTGTGCACGAACTGGAAGAAGCCGAGGTAAAGCGGCAGCTTGTCCTGCGAGATGCCCCGATGCGGTCGCAACCAGGAGCGCAACAGCGACCAGAAGCCTTCCATGGTGTTGACGTGGACCTCGCAGAAGCCGTCGCCGTCCTCGTCGCGGGCGTATTCGCCGCGCCCATGGCAGAGAGTCTTGTGCCCGTAGCCCCAGGCTGGCAGGCGGGCATAGATGCTATACTCGTCCGTGTGGACGAGAGTGCCCGGGGCGACGGCAGCGGTGACGATCGGCTTGATCGTCCTCTGCTGCACGTTGGCCAGCATGTGCAGCACGACCTGGCCACCGCGCTGGATCAGACCAAGGACGGGTGGCTTGTCCTTCTCCAGCGTGCCGCGGCCCGGCGCGCCTGCCAGCTTGCGACATCGTCCGAGCCGCCCCTCTTGGCCACTTCTTTCGGCTGCCCTTTGTGGCCGGCCACGACGTAGACCTCGTCGATCCCGCTGGATGCCCGTGCATCCGGCTCGACTTCGCCCATCAGCTCCACCGCCGACGTTTTGGCGGCAAGCCCGTGGCGCAGTTGCTCCGTCATGGCCTGCACGTCCGAAGTATCCAGGCCCATGAAGTAGAGGCACAGCGCCCAGACCCGTAGCGGCTGATGATGGCCGGCCAGCACGGTGCCGGTGAGATCGTCGAAGCGGGACGCGCACGCCT
>CAXTDP010000397.1:0-5738 GCA_964242295.1 uncultured Acetobacteraceae bacterium
CCCCCGCCGCAACTGCAGCAGCAGCCGGTCCAGGGCCGGGCGGCTCGTGGTCTTGCCGGAGATGCGGTCCTCGAACACCTCGTCGCATCCGGCATGGCGCAGCGCGTCGAGCTGGAGGGCGAGGTTCTGGTCGTCGGTCGAGACCCGGGCGTAGCCAAATGTCCGGGCTGGGCGGTCCATCGGCTCGGCGGCGGGCGCGGGTAGGGGTGTCCTGGGCCGCGGCAAATCTGCACACTCCTTTCCGAACAAAGATGCGCCCGTCCGGCGGGAAAATCGAGCGTGTCAGGAAAGGAACTCCTTTCTGAACATCTGGCGTCCGCCTTCCCGTTCAGAAATCTAAAGTGACACAGCTAGCGGAGGTGGCAGCGGCTGGATCAAACTCGCCTACTCACACCAACAAGCTGGGTGGCAGGGATGGAACAGCAGACAACCGACGGGGTGGCACGACGGTCGGCACAGCGCCAGGCGGGTTTCCTACTGCCGCTGCTTGAGCGCGGCGCGTCACTGCTGGATTGCGGCTGCGGGCCGGGTTCGATCACCTGCGACCTGGCGCGTCACAAAGCACCCGGCACGGTTGTCGGAATCGACGCCGACCCGGCGCAGGTTGAGCGCGCTGCGGCAGGAGGAGATCAATGGGACAGGTGTCATCCGGCCTGTGTTCCCGATCCACGCCGCTTAGAGTGAATCTAGCATTCGCCCTGTAGCGGCACCCCAAGCAAACCAACGAGGATCAGAACCTGCTACGCAGTCGAGGCCCCTGCAGCCTCGAACGCGCGCAGCCCACCCTCGATCATCGCGCGGTCGAGATCGCGGACGATGAACACGAGGCGGGAGCGGCGGTCGCCGCTGGGCCAGGCCGGAAGCAGCTTCGGCTCATGGAACACATGCTGGACGCCGTGCAGGACCAGCGGGCGGTCCTGGCCCACCAGGTTCAAGATGCCCTTGATCCGCAGCAGTTGCTCGCCGCGGGTTGCGACCAGCATGTCGAGGAACAGCGCAAGGCCGCTCCAGCGGAGCGGATGGTCGAACGTGAGACAGAAGGAGCATATGCCGGCATCGTGCCGGTTCGGGTCGTGCCCGTGCCCGCTTGAGCCATGGGCATGGTCGTGCCCATGCCCGTGCGGCTCCTCCGCGTGGGCAAGATCGCCCAGCCACCGCGCTACGTCCGGTATCTTGCCTGTGGGTTTGAACGGGCCAAGGTCGAGGATGTCCCTGGGATCGACCGCCCCGTGGTCAGCGTGCAGCACCGGCGCCCCGGGGTTCAGCCGCCTCAGCCGGGCCGCAAGCGATGCAGTCGCCTCTGGGCCGGCCAGGTCCGACTTGGCCAGCACCAGGACATCGGCGACGGCGGCCTGCTTCGCAGCCTCCGGCTGCCGGTCCAGGGTGGCCATGCCGCAGGCTGCGTCCACCAAGGTCACGATGCCGTCGAGGCGGTAGCAGCCCAGCGCCACCGCCGGACCCATCAGGGTCTGCAGGATGGGTACCGGGTCAGCGAGCCCCGTGGTCTCGATGATGACGCGGCGGATGCGCTGCCCGGCGTCCATGCGGTCCCGCAGGTCGCGTAATGCGCGCACCAGGTCGCCGCGGACGGTGCAGCACAGGCAGCCGTCGTTCAGCAGGACCGTGCTGTCGTCCACCGCCTCAACCAGCAGGTGATCCAGCCCGACCTCGCCGAACTCGTTAATCAGGACAGCCGTGTCCGCAAGCCCGGGCTGTTTCAGCAGCCGGCTGAGCAGGGTGGTCTTCCCGGCCCCCAGGAACCCGGTCAGGACGGTTATGGGAACGGTGTCGTCAAGATCAGTCATGGAGCCTGGAGCCTATGCCTGTGCCACGGTCGCCCTTGCCGCCGACCGGCTACTCGTATATATGAAGACGTGTTCATGCGTATGAGGCCCGATGCTCACTGCGGACCAGACCAGCGAGCTCGCCGAGATGTTCCGCCTGCTGGGGGAGCCGAACCGGCTTGGCATCGTGTCGAGCTGCCTCGACGGCCCGCTTAGCGTCGGGGAGATCACCGGGCGCCTGGCGCTCAGCCAGTCCCTGGTGTCGCACCACCTGCGCCTGCTGCGCGCTGCCCGGCTGCTGAAGGCGGGCAGGCGGGGCAAGCAGGTGTTCTACAGCATCCCCGACTGCCATGTGCGGGAGATGCTGACCAATATGATCGAGCACCTGACCGAGCCGCATGAACACGACGACGACATCGCAAGCGAACAAGGGGAAAGCAAATGAGCGTAACGGTCGAGATGGTGAAGTGCGCGTGCAGCGACTGCGTGTGCGTGGTGGATGCGGCCAAGGGGCTGGAGAAGGACGGCCGCATTTACTGCGGCGATGCCTGCGCGGAGCATCATGCGGGCGGAACGGGCTGCAACCACGCGGGCTGTACCTGCCACGGCTGACCTGACTAGGCCGCCGCGGGCTGAGCATCGGTTCAGCCCGCGGCGTCATGGCGACGGGAACGCCGTGACTGGCTTGCTCATGGCATCCGCCAGCTTCTCATGCAGGCCCAGCAATGCCAGCCCCCAAGGCGCCTGGACGCCTGGATCGGACGGGATAGCCTGCACTTTGGCTCGGGTCGTCCGCAGCATCGCGTGACCGCCCAGCACCAGGGTCGGCGCTGGCGGCGGCGTCAGCGGCGCTGCAAGGGCGGCCCGGTCTGCCGTTGGGTCGAGTGCGCCGATGATGGACGCGATCGAGGCGAAGCGTGCGCCAGGCTGGCGGAACAGCGCCTGCTTCGCTCCGATGAACCCGGCCGTGACCCGCTCGGCTCTCGCATGCACACAGCGGCAGCAGATCATGCCGATCATCCAACGATGCACAACCCCTGCGAGGGGTTGGATGCCTCCGGCCAGGGCTGTCATGCCGTCACCGTGCGGCGCCGTCCTGACAGGTGGCGCAGGTGCCGGTCAGCTCGACCGTGCGCTGGTCGAGCGCAAAGCCCAGCCGATGGCTGAGCTGTGCGGTCGCGGACTCCACGCGCCTGTCCTCCGTCTCCACCACCGTGCCGCACTGGCGGCAGATCAGGAACTGCACGGCATGGGCGTGGTCCGGATGCTCGCAGGCCACGAAGGACTTCGTGGTTTCCAGCCGGTGCGCCACACCATGTTCCATGAGGAAGTCAAGGCTGCGATAGACGCTGGCCGGCGTCGCCGCGGCGTCCTCCGGCCGCAATGCATCGAGGATCTCGTAGGCCGTCATCGGGCGCGTCGCAGCCAGCAGCTTGGCCAGCACCGCCCGGCGCTGCCGCGTCAGGCGCCCGCCGCGGATGCGGCAGATCGCCTCCAGCTCGTCCAGCGTCGCCGTTCCGTGTGCATGGTCCGTCATGTGGCAGGCTCCCGTGGCCAGGTTCCCCAGGATACGATGTCCCCAGCCATTGGTCAGCCGGCATCGGCGCCGTTGCAAGGCAGATCCAGCCTGCAATCGGGACAGCCCACGGCAAACGCCATCCCTGCCCGCCTGGATCAGGCCGCGCACGCCTCGAAGCCACGCCGGAACTCGGGCCGGTTCAGGTTGCGGCCGATCAGCACGATGCGGGACACCCGGGGATCGCCGTTCTTCCAGGGGCCGATATGGTCGCCATCGGCGATCATGTGCACGGCCTGGAAGGCGAAGCGATCGTCGTCGCCCTCGAAGTGCAGGATGCCCTTGGTCCGCAGCAGGTCCTGCCCGCGCTCGGCCAGCACGGTGCCGATCCACTGCTGGAACCGGTTGCGGTCGAGCGGGCGCTCCAGGGTCAGGCTGACCGACGAGACGGCGTCGTCGTGCTCGTGGTCGTCCTCGCCTGACAGGAAGCCCGGCTCCAGCTCCAGGATGCGCGCCAGGTCGAACGCGCCGCGGTCCAGCACCTCGCCGACCGGCAGGTCGGCCTTGGTCGTGCGGTGCAGGCGGGCCCGGCTGTTGATGGTGCGGATGCGCGCCTCGACGGCATCCAGCTCCGCCGGCGTCACCAGGTCCACCTTGTTCAGCACGATCACGTCGGCGAACGCCACCTGCTCCTCCGCCTCGTGGCTGTCGAGCAACCGGGCCAGCAGGTGCTTGGCGTCCACCACGGTCACGATGGCGTCGAGCGTGGTGTTCTGCTTCACGCCCTCGTCCATGAAGAACGTCTGCGCCACCGGGGAGGGGTCGGCGAGGCCCGTCGTCTCGATGATGATGCCGTCGAACTTGTCCTTGCGCTTCATCAGCCCGGCCACGATGCGGATCAGGTCGCCGCGCACGGTGCAGCAGATGCAGCCGTTGTTCATCTCGAACACCTCCTCGTCGGTGTCCACGACCAGGTCGTTGTCGATGCCCAGCTCGCCGAACTCGTTGACCACCACGGCATACCGCTTGCCGTGCGTCCCGGTCAGGATGCGATTGAGCAGCGTGGTCTTGCCGGCGCCGAGGTAGCCGGTCAGCACCGTCACGGGGATCGGATGGGGCTTGGCTTGAAGCGGGGCGGTCTCTGACATCGGTGGCCTCCATTGCGGGGACGGCAGGGCCGTCGGCCATACAGTGCCATGGTCTGCTCAGATATGATACAACATATCACTACAGGGCGACAGCCAGCGAAACGCCCGGGCCTACTGCAAGACTGGAGGCCTGCTGCCGTTCTGATGGTCGAAGGCCACTGCTGCCATGACGCTGATCGCCTCCCTCAAGTCACCCGAGGCCGCGACCGTCTTACGGCCCCCGCTGTCCTTGATCAGCAGCATGAGGTTCGCTCCGAAGCGGCAGAATGAGAAGGTTGGCTCATCGCGCCCCGGAGCCGGAATGACGGAACACCAGGCGAAGAGGCCATTCCCCGGCGCTAGTTGCACCTGGTAGCCGCATGCCAACCTTGCTGCGGCAGCGGCAATCAGGTCGCACTCCGGGCTGCTCAGGTAATCGTCAACCGCAGTGGGGTTGGCGGCATCGGACAAGGATGCGCGTGGGCTCATGCCGGTCATCCTCGATGCGCTCATGAATGATACATAGTATCATATGAGCTACCGCCTTGACCAGGCTTTTGTGGTGGCTCATGCGTCAGGTCGCCTTGTGACGTTGCTGCTGCACCCCTGCAGCCGCGTTGGGCGCGTCCTCGGAGCTTCGAACGCCTGGTCATGGCCGCCGTCAGGCCGGCCTAGGTGCGCGGTCCAGGTGAACGACATCATCGGCCACGGCCTGGGCGGCTGCCGCATCGTGGGTGATCAGCACCACGGACAGCCCTTGCTCGTCAGCCAAGCGGCGCAGCAGCAGCATGGTTTCCGCCTGGACCGGCATGTCGAGGCGGGAGCACGGCTCGTCTGCAACCAGCAGCGCTGGGCGCAGCGCGAGCAGCCGGGCCAGGGCCAGGCGTTGAGCCTCTCCACCGCTGACCTCGCCAGGCCGCCGGGCGAGCAGGTCCCGGGACACGCCCAGGCGTTCAAGGAGTTGGCTGGCGCGGGCTGCAGCGTCGCCGCCTGTCAGTTGGCGCAGGTCGAACAGGCTCTCACCGAATGTGCGCCCGGCCGGAAAGACCGCCGTCGGGTCCTGGTGCAGCTTCTGAAAGCGTGGACGCAGCAGACGGCGCCGGGTGCTGTTCAGGGACCGTCCGAACCAGCTCACCCGTCCAGCCGCTGGTGGGGCGAGACCTAGCAGCGTGTCGCCCAGGGTGGTCTTGCCCTGGCCGCTGGGTCCCAGAACGGCCGTCACCTGGCCTTCCCGCAACCCTATATGCAGCGGACCTGCCAGGCGCCGTCCTGCCCGGGCGATCACCAGGGCCTCCCCGGCGGCGACGCCCG
>CAXTDP010000398.1:0-5715 GCA_964242295.1 uncultured Acetobacteraceae bacterium
ACGCCGTCCTTGCCGCGCGCCATCGCGACCTCAGTCCAACAAGTTGACGGTGCCCTGCGTGTCCCAATCGATGCTGAATGCCGAGATGTCGTAGCCCTCGCCGGCCTTGGCCTGCCAGCTCGTGTCCGGACGGACAGGGCCGACCAGTTCGATCCATCCTGGGGGGCCGGCGGGTGGGACGGGTTCATGCTGTCCATGCCTCACACCAGCCGCCATTCGGGTGAATTGCGAGCAGTCCGATGGCCACGTGTATGGTTTGACTCTGGCACTACGCATACTTATAAAGCCGTAATATGGCACTATAGCCTTACGTAGTGCCAAAGTGGGGTGGAGACAAAGATGATCGAGAGAAACACGACGAAGCTGCGCAAGCTGCTGTCAGCTAAGACCTTCCTGCACATGCCCGCCGTTTACGATGCGCTCGGCGCCCGCCTGGTGGAGCACGCCGGGTTCGAGGCGGTGTACAACGGCGGTTACGTCGCAGGCGGCTCCCGCGCCGTAAGCGAGCCGTTGCTGACCATGACGGAGCAGATCACCCAAGCGGCCGACGCGGCCGCGGCCGTAAGCATCCCCATGGTGGTCGATGCAGGTGCGGGTTTCGGCGAGCCGTTGCACACCATGCGAACGGTCCGGGAATTCATACGCGCCGGGATCGCCGGCGTGCATATCGAGGATCAGCTGTTTCCCAAGCGCGCCCATTATCACACCTACCAGGTGCACGAGATCACCCCGGAGGAGTTCGCCGAGAAGATCCGCTACGCCTGCCGCGAGCGCGACCGGGTCGATCCGGACTTCGTCATCATCGGCCGGTCGGACTCGTGCCGCGAGTTCGGCGTCGAGGTCGCGTCCGAGATCGTGAACCGCGGCGCCGATGCCGGTGCCGATCTGGGCCTGCTGTTTCCGCGGAACATGGACGAGGTGGAGCGCGCCCCGAAGCTCTGCCGGGTCCCGCTGGTCTACGTGAACGCCCGCGGAACGCGCGACGGCCGTCCGGTGCTCAGCCGGCAGACCCTGCAACAATTGGGCTACGCCGGGATCATCGAGGCGCAGGTCATGATGCTTCCCGCCGTGGATGCGCAGTCCAAGATGCTGACCGAGCTGCGCGGCACCGGCAACTACACCGGCATGACGAACGACGAGTGCATCCGCGTCCGCAAGGAGATCGAGGACCGCATCGGACTTGAGGAATTCTACCTCATCGAGCAGGAAACGGTGGAAAGCCGCTCCTAGGCCGCCCCAGCTACGGAGGAAAGACGCAATGGCGGTCGCATTGTCCGGTGCAAGCCGGCGCCTGATGGTGCCACCGGGGGCGTGCGACTGCCATATGCACGTCTTTGGCGGTCCCGACCGCTACCGCTTGCCAAAGATGCGGAGCTACACGCCGCAGGAGGCCACGCTCGCATCCTGGCGGGCGATGGCCACCCCTCTCGGCCTCGAGCGCGTCGTCGTAGTGCAGCCGAGCGTGTACGGAACGGACAACACCTGCACGGTGGATGCCCTGCGTGCCCTTGGCGCCAGCGCACGCGGGATTGCACAAATCGACAGCAATACTAGCGACGCGACGCTGGCCGAGCTGCAGGAAGCTGGCGTGCGAGGCGTGCGGTTGAACCCCAAAAGCGTCGGACAGCGCGACCTGGACGCCGTCCGTGCGCTGCTCGATGCGACCGCCGGACGGATCGCACCGCTCGGCTGGCATATCCAGATCTACGGAAGCCTGACGATGCTGTCAGAGATCGCCGGCGCCATCTGGGCCGCCCCGGTGCCGGTCGTGCTCGACCACATGGGCGGAGCGACGGTCGGGGACGAGCACGGAGCGTTACGGCCCGTGCTCGACCTGCTTGGTGAGGGCCGGTGCTGGATCAAGCTGTCAGGGGCCTACCGGGTGTCGCGCCTCGAAAGCGGCTTCCAGGATGCGACTCCCGTCGCCCGTGCGCTGGTGCACGCCAACCCGGACCATATCGTTTGGGGCTCGGACTGGCCGCACACTGCCCACCATTCTGGGACACCGCAAAGGAACGCCCCGCCAATCGCGTTCCGCACCCTCGACGCTGCCGAGCTGCTTGCGCGCCTGGGCGATGCGGCCGGCGACGACGCAACCTTCGCTCGCATCCTGTCCATCAACCCGGCCCGGCTGTACGGCTTCTGACGCATCTGTAGGAGACTCAGCCGCAAATACGATTGACCAGATATAATAAAAATAGGGAGGAACAAATAACATGGAGGCGACCCAAAACGCCGCCGCAGTGCCGGTGCAAGTATCGGCCTCTACAGCCGCTCTTCGCGATAGCGTGCTCCGCAAAAATGCCTGGCGCATGATGCCGATTTTGACGCTTGCCTTCGTCTTCAATTATATCGACCGAACCAGCGTCGGCTTTGCCGGGCTGACGATGAACAAGGATTTGGGGCTCACCGCCACCGAGTTCGGCTGGGGCGCAGGCGTGTTGTTCGTCGGCTACTGCTTCTTCGAGCTACCGAGCAACCTGGCTCTCCACCGGTTCGGCGCCAGGCGTTGGCTCGCCCGGATTATGATCAGTTGGGGCCTAGCCGCTGCGGCCACAGCGTTCGTGGTCGGGCCTTACTCCTTCTATGCCGCGCGGCTGCTGCTCGGGATCGCCGAGGCCGGTTTCTTCCCGGGTGCCGCTTACCTGCTGTCTCAATGGTTCCCGACGCACTACCGCACGCGGGTCCTGGCGCTGCTAGCTATGGCGGTGCCGCTCTCGTCCATCATCGGCGGCCCGTTCTCCGTTCTTCTGCTCGAACTGAACGGGATCGCGGGCCTGAAGGGGTGGCAGTGGATGTTCCTGGTCCAGGGCCTGCCTGCGTGCCTGCTAGGTATCTTGGTGCTGGTCGCATTGCGGGACACACCCCAGGAGGCCCACTGGCTGACGCCCGGCGAGCGCGACACGCTCCTGGACATGCTGCAGGAGGAGCGGCGCGATCGCCCAGCGAGTTCGTTGAGGGACGTCTTCACGGACCCCCGCGTTCTCGTGCTGGCCGCGATCCAGTTTGGCTTCGTGGTCTGCTCCTATGGGGTCGGCATCTGGCTGCCGATGATCCTGAAAGGGCAAGGCCTGAGCAACCTGTCGACCGGCTTCGTGTCCACGATCCCGTACGTCTGCGCGACGGTGGCCATGCTGGTCTGGGCCAGACACGTCGACCGAGGTGGCAGCCCAGTCACGAACGTGGCGGCGACCTGCTTCTTAGCGGCTGCGGGCCTAGTCGGATCGGTCATTGCAGGATCCTTTCTGCCCAGCCTGGCGGGCCTTACCATGGCGCTGATGGGCGCCACGTCGGCGCGGGCACTGTTCTGGGCCATCCCGACGCGCTTCCTGACCGGAGTCGCAGCCGCTGGCGGCTTGGCCTTCATCAACTCCGTTGGTGCGCTGGGGGGCTTTGTCGGACCGTTTGCCATGGGCTGGCTGAGGGACCTGACCGGGTCCTTTACCACCGGCTTGCTGGCCTTGGCCTGCCTCGGCGTCATCTCCGGCGTACTCACGCTGGCGCTCCGACCCCTCGTCAAGGAGTGAGTGGACCGAGCGAGGGCTAGCGATGGATACGAACTGGCTGGACGACTTCTTGGCCGTGCTGTCCGAGGGAAGCTTCTCACGGGCGGCGCAGCGCCGGTCGATCACCCAATCGGCCTTCAGCCGGCGCATACGTGCCCTAGAGGAATGGGTTGGCGCCTCCCTTTTCGACCGCAGCACCCACACCGTCCGGCTCACGGCGGCCGGCCACCGCTTCAAGCCAGCTGCTTCCGACCTGCTTCACCGTGTGGCCGCCGCGCGGGAGGATGCGGCCGAGGCAAGCCGTATGCTCCACTTCGCGTCCACCCACGCGCTTTCCGTAAGCTTCTTCCCCGCCTGGCTGCGTCGTCTCGAGGAGGAGTCGCCGCTCCGCAGCACAGTGCGCCTGACGGCCGACACCATGACCGCCTGTGAGTTGCTGATGACGGCCGGGCGGGCCCACTTCCTGCTCTGCCACTCGACTTTGCCCGTATCACTGGTCCGTGAGGTTAGGCGCGGATCCAGAACGCCGGCTGGTCGGCGATGAATGCGAGCGCGTCGTTGAGCGGCAGGACAGCGCCGAACGGCCCGGCAGATCCCCAAGCATCGCGGCGCCACCACAGCACCTCGAAGCGGTCACCGGACGGAAGCGGCTTCGGCCGGGCCACAGGCGCGCCCGTGCGGGCTGATGTCAGAGTGTAGCCGCCCCGGACCCGGCGCGCCTGCACGCCGCCACGTGGCTAGGGGTAGGCGGCAACGCGCTCGATCACAGGATCGCTCGGCCTCATCGCATCCTCCCGCGCCTTCGCCTGTTTGGGCCTGCGACGCCAAAACAGCTTCAGGTCCGCCATGGTCCGCCCCGATTTCCATCGGCCGCCTAGCTTCGTAGCCTGGCTCGCGCCCTACCTGGCCGTCTTTTCCCGGCGCAGCCGCCCTACAACCGCAGCCCTGGCCGTCGGCGCGCTGCTGGCGGTCGGGCCACGCACCGTCACCAACTGCCTGCGCGCCCTGGGCTTGGCCGAGCACCCCAGCTTCACTGCTTTCCACCGTGTGCTCAACCGAAATGCTTGGTCCGGCCTCACGCTTGCCCGCACGCTTCTGCGCGCAGTCGTGGCGGCCTTTGTGCCGTCCGGCCCCATCGTCATTGGCGTTGACCATACGCTGGAACGCCGCCGCGGCCGCCACATCGGGCCAGCAGGATACTTCTACGACGCATCGCGCTCTTCGGCCGAAGTGAAGGTGACCAGCCGTGGCCTGCGCTGGCTGAGCGCGATGGTGCTGGTCGAGGTGCCGTTTGCCGGCCGCATCTGGGCGTTGCCGGTGCTGACCGCGCTGACCCCGAGCAAGGCTTGGTCCGAGCGGCATGGGAAACGCCACCGCACCGTGACCGAGTGGGCGCGTTTGATGCTGCTCGCCATCCACCGCTGGCTGCCGGATCGGCCCATCGTCGTTGTCGCCGATGGCAAATTCGCTGCCCTGGAGCTGCTGCATGGGCTGCGCGCCCGGATGGCGGTGATCACGCGGCTGCGCAAGGACGCATGCCCGTTCAACCCACCCCCGCGCCACACCGGCAAGCCGGGCCGTGCGCCTCGCAAGGGCGAGCGCCAGCCCCAGCTGTCCCAGCGCATCACTGACCCTGCCACGCGCTGGCAGCGGGTGGTCCAGGCCAGCCGGACGTCGTGGCGCAGCGGCGGCTGGATCGAATACGCGCACGGCACGGCGCTGTGGTGTCACGGGGGCAAGCCGATCGTGCCAATCCTGTGGGTGCTGGTCCGCTACCCCGACGGCCGGCGCGAGCCGGAGGCGTTCCTATGCACGGACACAACGGCCAGCCCGCGCGACGTGCTGGACTGCTTCAACCGACGCTGGGCCATGGAGACCACGTACGAAGAAGCCCGTGCGCATCTCGGGATGGAGACCCAGCGCCGATGGTCCGATCCCGCCGTGTTCCGGACCACCCCGTTGCTGCTCGGCCTTTACAGCGCGGTCACGCTGTATGTGCAGCAGAATGTCGAGCGCTTCGCTCTCTCGCCACGTCGGGCCGCCTGGTATCCCAAGCCAGCGCCGACCTTTACCGATGCCCTCGCGCGCCTGCGCCGGCATCTGTGGTTTGAGCGTATCGTCATGTCGGCCGAAACCACCGACATGACGGAACCGATCACGCCGGAACTCCAGGGCCTCCTCGACGCCGTCTGCTACGCGCCGTGATCTT
>CAXTDP010000399.1:0-5714 GCA_964242295.1 uncultured Acetobacteraceae bacterium
GGCGTCGTCGCGCTGGCGGGATGCAGCAGCACGCCCGCGCTGTCCTGCGCCGTGCTGGACCACCTGACCGCCGGCTGGACCCGGGTGGACCGGGTGGAGGTCGCGATCCTGCCGGGCAACCGCGCGCCGCGGGGGCTGGCGGTGATGCGCTCCATCCTGTCCTGGGCCGGGCAGCCGGTGCAGGTGTTCCTGGACGGGGGCTGGACCACGCGGCCCGGCTGGGGCCTGACCCGGCGGACCGAGGCCCCTGGGCTGGGCCGCCGCTGGTCGTCCCTGGCGGACACGCCGGATTTGGACCAGGTGCCGGCCCGTTACCGCGTTCGCCGATCCGCCGTGTTCCGCGCCGGGCTGGAACTGCCGCCGCTGCATTGGGGCCTGCTGCTGGCCAGCCTGCCAGTCCGGGCTGCGTGCCGCCTGGGCCTGCGCTTGTCCCTGGAGCCGCTGGCCCCAGCCATGCGGTGCCTGGCCGGGCTGGTGCATGGCCTGGGCACCGACCGGGGCGGCATGGTGGCCGAGGCGTGGGGCCTGGACGCCGCCGGACAGCCGCTGCACCGGCGCTGGACCTTGGTGGCGGAGGCCGGGGACGGCCCGGTGATCCCCACCCTGCCCGCATTGGCGATCCTGCGTGCCTTGGCCGCCGGCAAGCCCCTCCCGCCCGGCGCCCGGCCCTGCGTCGGCGTGCTGACGCTGCCGGAAATAGAAGCCGAGTTTGCTCCCTACCGTATCCATACGTCGGAGGACGGAGCTCCTTCCCCGCCGCCGTTGTTCGCCCGGGTGCTCGGCCGGGGCTACGACGCCCTGCCGGCGCCGGTCCGGGCCGTCCATGCCCCGTGTCCCCATCTGAGGCTCCGGGGACGGGCATCGGTGGAGGGGCCGGCTGGGCTGCTGGCCCGGCTTGCCGCGGTCCCGTTCGGCTTTCCGCCGGCCGCGGCGGACGTGCCGGTCCAAGTGTGCATCGAGGCGGTGGACGGCGGCGAAAGCTGGACCCGCAGCTTCGGCGGGCGGCGCTTCCGCAGCCGCATGGCCGCGGGGGCAAAGGCGTCAGCCGGCGGCGGGCTGGAGGAGCGGTTCGGTCCATTCGCCTTCCGGCTGCACGTCGCGGCGGATGCGGACGGACTGACCATGCAGGTCGGCGCCTGGCGCATCGGCCCCATCCCGATGCCGCGGCGCCTGGCCCCGCGGGCCTCAGCCCGGGAGTGGGTGGATGAGCACGGCCGCTTCCGGTTCGACGTGGCAGTCACCTTGCCGGTGGCAGGGCGTCTGGTGAGGTATGCCGGATGGCTTGAACCTGAGGGAAGCACGCCGGAGGGTGTGCCCAGCCCTTCTCCGCAACAGCCCGTCGAGGTTTGCAGGGAACCAGGCGTCTAGGTGGGCCTGGTGTGACCCTTGCCCGGTAGGCTATGGCGGAAAGCTTGTGAGGAATGGTCCGGCATGGGAAAGACAGCAGCCCCGAGGTGGCGCGGCGGGGTCAGGGCTTGACGATCCCAGGACCTGGCGACGGCGGGGTGGATTGCCCTCAGGACTGGCCCGGGGATCGGCGCCTAGTTCCGCCGCCAGATCTCCTCGCTGAGCAGCGTCGCGAAGCCCAGCCACAGCACCAGCGGCACTCCCATGGCCGCCGCCGGACGGTCCACCTGCCGCGCCGCTGCCACGGTGCCGCCGGCGGCCAGCAGCATCGCGCCGGTCACGGCCAGGCTGGCGTCCAGCTTCTTGCGGCCGAAGAACACCCAGGGGTATCCGGCCAGCCCCGCCGTGCTCAGTCCCCATCCCGCCAGTGCGAGGCTGCGCGCCGGGCTGGGGGGCGCCTTCATCAGCCGGTAGCCGGCGGTGGCCAGCAGCCCGTCCAGCACCGTCCATGCCGCACCGAACGCCGGGCCGGGCGGGGTGTAGGATGGTTTGCGCAGCGACGCATACCAGATGCCGTTGACCGGGCGTTGCGGCCCGTGGCGGCCCCCGGCCACAGTGGCGGCGATCACGGGGCCGAAGGAAGCTAGAACGGCGAGCGTGTTCTTCATTTGGACGGCCTTTGCGTTATACGTCTGCCGAGCCTAACGCGGCGCAGCCCGGCCCGGCACCGCACGGTCCCGTGACAGAGTCGGGGGCGCCGGACCCGGACCTGCACCTAACCTGGAATCCCTGCCCGATGTTTCCCACCACTCGCCTTCGCCGCCTGCGCCGTACTGGCGCCCTCCGCGACCTCGTGCGCGAAACCTACGTCACTGCGCATGACCTGATCCTGCCGATCTTCATCGAGGAGGAGCTGGACGACCCACTGCCCATTCCCGCCATGCCCGGGGTGTCCCGCATCCCCGAGCGCCACATGGCCCGCGAGATCGAGGCCATCGCCCGCGATGGGGTGCGCGCCGTGATGCTGTTCGGCATCAGCCGGCATAAGGACGCGACCGGTAGCGACACGCTGCGCAGCGGCGGCCTGCTGGCGCGCATGACGCGCATCGCCAAGGACGCGGCGCCGGAGCTGGTCGTCATGACCGACAACTGCTTTTGCGAGTATACCGACCATGGCCATTGCGGCTCGGTTGGCCCCGACGGCAACGTGCTGAATGACCAGACGCTCGACGCGCTGGGCCGGCAGGCCGTGGTGGCGGCCGATGCGGGGGCGGACGTGATCGCACCCAGCGCGATGATGGACGGCCAGGTGGGGACGATCCGCCGGGCGCTGGACGGCGCTGGGCATGGGGACGTGCCGGTGCTGTCTTATTCGACCAAGTTCGCCTCGGCGTTCTACGGGCCGTTTCGGGCGGCATCCGGCTGCGACCTGCAGGGGGACCGCAAGGCGTATCAGATGGACCCCGGCAACGCCCGCGAGGCGCTGCGCGAAAGCATCGCCGACGAGGCGGAGGGCGCGGACATGCTGATGGTCAAGCCCGGGCTGCCCTACCTGGACGTGCTGGCCCGGATCAGGGAGCAGACACTGCTGCCCCTAGGCGTTTACCAAGTCAGCGGCGAGTATGCGATGATCAAGTTCGCCGCCCAAGCTGGCGCGCTGGATGAGGCGCGGGTGGTGCGGGAAACGCTTGGGGCGTTCAAGCGGGCCGGGGCGGACCTGATCCTGAGTTATTTCAGCCGGGACGTGGTGCGGGAGGGGTTCTGAAAGCAGGTTGCAGTCAGGCGATGTGAGGCGGCCAGGCCTGCAAGCGCAAGCAACTGCCCGCGGACAGAACAGCCTTGGCTGTCAACGCCCAGGCTTGGAGGCACCGCTTGCAGAAAAGAGAAGGGCGGTGCCAACCGGCACCGCCCCTTTTCTTGTGCGCAGCTCGGTTCCGGCGGGCCGGAACCGATGACCTAATTAGGCGCGGCGGCGACGGATCAGGCCGATGCCGGCCAGGCCGACACCGAGCAGCGCCATCGAAGCCGGCTCCGGCACCGGGCTGGCAATGGCAGTGATGGTGCCGTTGCCGCCGCCGCCGTTGATCACGAGATCAATCCCGGTGGCGGTGTTCACGAGCGTCGTCACGCTGTCGCTGTTGGTGAACGAGGAGTTCAGGTTGAACATCAGCGTGGACGGGACGACGAAGAAGCTGCCGGCGCCGGGCTGTGCGTCGGTGAAGTTCGCCAGCACGAAGGCGGACGGAAGCACGGGCGAAGAGCCGGACGGGTTGGGGTTCTGGGCCAGGCCCACCGTCCCGGACTGCAAGGTGCCCGTTGCAAGGAGCACGTCGCCCGCGGTGCCGTTCGCGAACGTGGCGCCCGCCGTGGTTGCAGTGAGGGCGCCGTCATTGTTGCCGAGGTCGCCATACAGGTTGGCGGTCAAGCTGGTGAACGTGCCGGATGCTCCCGCAGACGTGCCGGTCGAGGTGCCTGTGCCCGTGAACGTAAAGTACAGGGTGTAGGGCGTGGCTCCCGCCGTGCCGTTGTAGCCGGCCGGCAGCAAGGCATTGCCGTTGGACTGGAAATTGGCGACGCGGAGGACGCCGGTTTCGGAGAAGTTTCCGTTCGAGGCGATGTTAATGCTGGAATACTGGCTGAAGATCATGTTGTCAGCGGTGAACACCGACCCTGTGCTGGACAGCGCGGGGTTCGAAGCGGACGGGTCGAAGGTGAACGGCGCCGCAACGGCGGCTCCGGCGGTGGCGAGCAGAGCCAGTCCAGTCGTCGCGGCTAGAAGGTAACGGAAGCTGGTCATTAGGTGTCTCCATCAGGTGAGTGCGCGCACAAGTTGCACTGACAAGACGGTAGCAAAGGCCGTGCCAGAGCCTCTGGCGCGGGTTTCCAAGGGCGTATGGGCCGGAAACGGGCCACAGTTTCAACCAGACCGTAAGGATTCCTGACATTGCTTTAGCAGAACGTCATGGATAGTTGTCGTTCTGCAAGGAAACCTAGGCCCGGCAACTGGAAGCATTAACCCGTTTTGCCAACTTTAATGATTTGTCAAGCAGCGGAACCTGGTTTCCCCTAGCAGCCTTATTACGATTGCGTGAACGCGTGTTAGGATGTGGTGGACACGCCCGAAGCCGCTGCGACAACACTCTGCCGGCCCATGTAAAGTGTAAAAGAACGTGACGCCTTGGGTCTTAAAGGACGCTAAGCCACAACCGCCGGGCCATGCCTTGATGGGTCGGTGGCCCGACCCAGCGTAGCCCAACGCTGGCAGATACATTCCCTGTCGTGGGACCTGTTGAGTCAGCCTGTTACAGTGAACAGACCCAGTCAACATGGATTAACTCCGGCCTTGGCCTACTTAAACCTGCGGGCTGACAGTAGGGCTGGCCAATCCCGCCTTGGATGCTTACCCACTTCCTTGGTCATTCGTTCATTTACAATTTAGCAACAAATTCTATCGGGGCGATGATGCTTTCCGCCTTGCAACTTCTGCTGTGATTAGATTACCTCACATAAACGTGAGTTGAGCCGTTCCAGTCGCTGTTGAGGTTCCATGAGCCAAGCAACCCTGACTACCGCCATTGCAGCTGCCTCCTCCGAGCTGGTTGTGCAGATGGCCGAAACGCGGGCCGAGATCCACGAGGTCCTCCGTCTGCGCCATCAGGTTTACTGCCTGGAACGCGGCTACGAGCCCGGCCAGGACGGCATCGAAACCGATGCCTATGATGGTCATTCCAGCCACGTGATGCTGCGCCTGGCGGCCTGCGGCACCGTCATCGGCACGGCCCGGCTGATCCTTCCGCGGGCTGCCAAGCGATCGGACAGCTTCCCCATGCAAGCCGTCTGTGCAGCCGAGCGGTTTGCCGCCTTGCCACTCCTGAACACGGCGGAGATTTCCCGCTTTGCGCTGTCCAAGGAGCGCCGGGGGCTGAGCACGGCCGCGACCAGCCTGTCCCGCCTGGCGCTGGTGCGCGGCCTAGTGCAGCTCAGCCAGCAGCAGGGCATCACCCACTGGTGCGCCGTGATGGAGCGCACCCTGCTGCGGCTGCTGCGCGCCTCGGCCATCCACTTCGAATACCTGGGGCCGCTGGTCGAGTATCATGGCCTGCGCCAGCCCGCATTCTGCGACCTGGCCGCCATGCTCCGCCGCATGGCGCAGGAGCAGCCGGAGATCTGGAGCTACGTGACCGCGAACGGCGCCTTCGCGTCCCTGGCCGAGGTGGTCCCCTTCGACTGGGCGGAACGCCAGGCCGCCTGAGAGGCGCCGGCTAGCCCAGGTCCGGCAGTTGACGGTAGAAGGGGAGGGTTAACAGAGCCGGGCCACCCTATGCCAGCACCGTTCAGCTACGCCCAGGCGTTCGACCGCAACATAG
>CAXTDP010000400.1:0-5693 GCA_964242295.1 uncultured Acetobacteraceae bacterium
GTCGCCAACGGCGAGATCTACAACGACCCCACCCTCCGAGCCGGCCTGCCCGGCACCCGCTTCACCACCGGCAGCGACTGCGAGCCGCCCCTGCATCTATGGCTCCGCGACGGCCCCGCCTACGCCGCCCACCTCCGCGGCATGTTCGCCATCGCCATCCACGAGCGCGCCCAGCGCAGCGTGACCCTGACCCGCGACCCCTTCGGCATCAAGCCGCTCTACACCGCCCCCATCGAGGGCGGCCTAGCCTTCGCCTCGGAACCGCAAGCCCTCCTGGCCGCCGGCCTGGTCCGCCGCACCCTGCGCCCCGCCGCGCGCGAGGAACTGCTCCAACTGCAATTCACCTCCGGCGCCGACACCATCTTCGCCGGCATCCAGCGCGTCCTCCCCGGCGAAACCCTCCAGGTCGCCGACGGCCACATCCTGGACCGCCACCGCGCCCCGGCTCTGCCAGACGGCGGCCCGGAATCCATCACCGAGGACGCCGCCCTATCCCGCCTGGACCGCGCCCTCATGGAAAGCGTTGACCTGCACCAGCGCAGCGACGTCCCCTACGGCATGTTCCTATCCGGCGGAGTGGACAGCGCCGCCGTCCTCGCCTGCATGGCCCGGCTGAACAGCACCCCCGTCCTGGCCTACACCGCCGGCTTCGACGCTCCAGGCGCCGCCGACGAGCGCGAACACGCCGCCGACGTCGCCCGAGCCGCCGGCGCCCACCACGAAACCCTGGAGATCACCGAGGCAATGGTCTGGCGCCATCTGCCGGAGATCGTCGCCGCCATGGACGACCCCGCCGCCGACTACGCCATCATCCCCTCCTGGTTCCTCGCCCGCCGCGCCCGCCAGGACGTCAAGGTCGTCCTCTGCGGCGAAGGCGGCGACGAGGTATTCGGCGGCTACGGCCGTTACCGCAGCGCCATGCGCCCCTGGTGGCAGGGCGGCCGCGTCATGCGCAGCCGCGGCGCCTTCGACAAGCTCGACGTGCTGCGCCCCCGTCCCCAAGGCTGGCGCGACGGCCTGGCCGCAGCCGAGGCCAGCGCCGCCCAACCCGGCCGCACCCGCCTGCAGGTGGCCCAAGCCACCGACGTAGCCGACTGGCTCCCCCACGACCTGCTGCTGAAGCTGGATCGCTGCCTGATGGCGCACGGCGTCGAGGGCCGCACCCCCCTGCTGGACCCCGCCGTCACCGCCGCTGCCTACCGCCTGCCGGACGCCATGAAGGTCCGCAACGGCCGCGGCAAGTGGCTGCTGCGCCAATGGCTGTCCCAAGCCATGCCTGCCGCCCGGCCCTTCGCCCCCAAGCAGGGCTTCACGGTGCCGGTCGGCGCCTGGATCGCCGCCCAGGGCGCCCGCCTCGGTCCACTGGTCGCGGCGCAGCCAGGCGTGGCGGAGATCGCTGACCCGGACCGGGTGGCGGCCTTGTTCCGTGCCGCCGGGTCGGGCCGGCACGAGGGCTTCGCGGCCTGGACGCTGCTGTTCTATGCGCTGTGGCACCGCACCCACATCTTGGGCCGGGCGCCCGCGGGCGATGTGTTTGAAACCCTGGGCAGCTAAAGCAAGCTCGGGAGAACTTCGCCTGGATCACGTTCCCTGGAAGCATGGGAGCGCAGGGCGCGCACCATCATGGCAAGGAAATGAGGCACCTGGACGTTGCTTGCCATGACGCTCAGGCCCTACTCCCATGGCAGTGTCGGTCGGTTTGCGGACGGCATGGTTCGATGCGGTGCAGTCGGGGGAAGCCTCAGCCCATGGGGCGTCACACCTGCACGGGCAGCCCCGCAGCCCGGCGCAGGCCGGCGTCAACCACACCCGTGTTGAACGCCCGCGCGACGTAAGCCAGCCCAGCGTTGCGTGCTGCCAAGAACTCGTCTGGGTTCGTATGCAGGCGCACAATAGACGCGGCAAGGCCAGCAGCGTCATCGGCCATAAAAGTGCTCAGTGCGTCAGGAAGGTCATAGCCCTCTGCTGCAATGGTGGTGCAGAATCAAGGAACGCCGGCTGCCAGGCTGTCCCCGACCTTGCCCTTCAGTCCTGCCCCGTAGGCCAACGGTGCTATCGTCATCCGAACGCTTCCAAGCAGCGCATGAAGATCCTCAACCCAGCCAAGCACGCGAAGGCGCGGGTCGCGCGGGCGATGCGGGATCAAAAGCGACGCGGGCATGCCGCTGCCAGCGACGAGGCATGAGATGTCCGGGTTCGTTTGCCAAACCAGCGGCATGATCTCGTCCATCAGCCAAACCGCAGCATCAAGGTTCGGGTCATGGCCGAAGCTGCCGACAAAGGCGACGCCCTGCCGCTCCGCGAACCCGGCGGGGGTTGGCTGCGTCGGGATGGCCCAGGGCACGACATGGACATCCACGCCAGGCAGCAGGGTTCGCAGCAGCGTTGCCTCGACCGACGAGTGGGTCAGCACTGCGTGGCAGCTCGCTGCGGCTGCAAGCTCCTGCGCACGCAAGCCCTGGGCGTGGGGCACCAACTCCGGCCGGTCCTCGGCAGCCGCTTGGCGCAGCAGGCGCAGGCTGTGCAGATCGGCGACACTGCAGATCAATCGCGTCCGCGGCAGATAGTGCCGGCACAGCGGAAGGTAGCGGAACGCGGCGCCGACCCGATGCACATAGACCAGGTCGAAGTCCCCTGCCTGGCGACGCAGCACCTCCTCAATTGATCCAATCCACGGCACGTGCAGGGCGGTGATGCCCATGGCGGCCAAGGCGTCTGCTCCTGTGCCAGCCTGCATGTTGGACGGTGCAAAGGTGACCTCAAAACCCAGGCGCTGCATGGACTCCATGTGGGACAGAACCGCATTCGAGCCGGCGTCGCGACCACGTGCGGGCATCACGTCGTTGATCACCAGAGCGCGTGGAAGTAGGGCCGGTGGGACCGGCCCGTCCTCGGGGCGTTGACGCCACTTCAAGGCGCGTGCAGCCGCACGATCCCCGCGATTCGAATGCCGGTCCGACAACCGGCCCAGCAAGCAATCCATCTGGCCTGCCAGAAACGTTGCCCGGTCGCGCAGGACCGCATCGGTCCCTGGCGCAGCCAGGAGTGCCGCTATCGCCGCCTGGGCGGCGGGGTCCAACTCGGCCGACGGCTCCAGCCGTATCGGGGAGTTCACCAGGTCCTGCCCGGTTGCCTCGACCTGCACATGCACCACTGAAGGCGTGACCGGCGGCCGGAGAGCCGCACCATCAAGTACGAAACCATGCTGCCCGTTGCCGATCGCTGCCGCCTCCAGATCGGCCCGGTAAACGTTGGCGACCACGCGCGCCATCGGCAGCCCGTTCACGAGTATGGACAACACGACAGCATTGTCTGGCTTCAAGGCGTTCCAAGCCCAGCCGTAAACGCCACGGGCCGATGCCTCGTCAACGCTGCCTTGTACAGTTGCGCCACTCACCTTGCGATGCAACGCAGCACCTACAACATTAGACCGTTGCGTGAAGCATTGATCGTCTATAGCATGCCGTCTTGCGCCTGGGTGAATGTTATTAGTTGGACTCCAACTGCATTTAGGATCGGAGACTATCATGGCAGTCCCCTTCAGCATCGTCGGCACCGTGTTCAACGCAGCCCAGATCAGTCTTGGCGCCACTGTCGGAACCGGACCGTTCACGTTCACGGAAAACACCAGCCTGGCAAGCGCGCTGTTCGGCGGCATCCTGCTCGGAGCCAACGCCCAGGTCACGGTGACAAACCTAACCACCAACCCAGGCACTGGTGTTCAAACGTTCACGGGAACGATCTCCAGGTCCACGCTCGGCTTGGCCGACGGGCAAGTGATAACAGGTACGATCACCGGCAACGATACGAGCGACTTCTTGGTGAACGGAACCGCTGCCGGGCTTCCAACCAGCGTGCTCATCACCAATTCTGCGATACTGCAGCCAGGGTCTGGCAATACAGTGACGGTGCAGCCGCCGAGCGCCAACATCACCTTCACGCTCGCCTGCTACTGCCCCGGCACCTTGATTCGCACCGAGCACGGCGAGGTCGCGGTGGAGAAGCTTCAGATCGGCGACCGGGTGCCCACCATCAACGGCGGCTTGCAGCCTATCCGCTGGATTGGCACCCGTTCCTATGGCGGCCGCTTCCTTGCCGGGCACGACTGCTTGTTGCCTATCCGCATCCGGGCCGGCGCTCTGGGCGATGGCCTGCCCGTACGGGACCTGCTGGTGTCACCCAAGCACGCAATGCTGCTGGACGGCGTGCTGGTCGCGGCCGAGCTCCTGGTGAACGGCATCACCATCATTAAGGAGCATGGGCTGACCCGCGTGGACTATGTCCATGTTGAGCTGGCTGAACACGATGCGGTCTGGGCAGAGGGCACGCCGAGCGAAACCTTCGTTGATGACGAAAGCCGCGGCATGTTCAATAATGCCGACACCTTTGCACAGCTCTATCCATGTGTGCAGGCACCGGTGCTGTATTGCGCCCCGCGCGTCACCGACGGGTTCAAGCTCCACGCAATTCGCGCACGGCTCAGCGACCAAGCCGGCAGCAATGCCCAAGCAGCCTGACTCCCACGAATACGGAACGACCCAGCACTCGCGATGTCAGCCGCAAAGTAGTATCCTAATCACGCAGGGCCTGACCGCCCTTACGCCGCTGATGACGAACATCTATTTACAGTCTCTTGGACCAGGGAAGTCCTGTCCAGGCAACCGTTTGCCCTGACAGGCTTGCTGGCCGCAGCGCGGCGGCTGGCTGCCGGGCCATCCGCAGCCTGGCCCCGCCTATAAAGGCGGCAGGCGAACAAGCCCATCCCATAAGCCAGACCACCCCCAGTCAAGCCCAGCAACGGAACTCCTGAAAGCGCGTCGCCGAGAGTCTGCATGATCGCGTAGGTGGGCAGGCCCAGCCGACTGACGTCACCAGGACACCCAACGCCAGCTTGCCGGTTGCCGGATCAAGCTTATGAAACCATCTCAAATTGGACCCGGGCGTGCCATCCGCCTTTGACGGTGCCGCCCAATCTGCCGCATGCGATCCCTGGTGTATGCGAGGGCCGGCGTAGGCCAGGGAACTCTGGCCGGGCGCCGCAAGCGCCACCCTGCCACCCCCTCGCCGAGCCGCCATGATCTCGCGTGCCTCTTGACGGCCCGCCGCCACGCCGATCGGGTTGTGCCGCGGCGATGGTGATACCCATCCCAAATTGCCCCGGCCGGCCAACGCCGCACCCAGAAGCCATCCCGAGTGCTGGACCCGGCGTCGCCGCACCTGAGAACCTGGCGCCCAAGACTCGCAAACACCACGCCCACCCCCAATCCCAAGCTCAACACATGGGAGCCAAGCCCCCGCAAGGCAGGAAACCATCGGCGCGGTGCCGCCGCGGACCTACTGCTGTACGGAACAGGGCCGCCTCTCACAACTGTGTCGCAGGCCGCCGTTTCAGCCCGCGACAGCCAGGCCACGGCGGGCTTAGCTGCGCCCCAACCTCGCGCCGCACAGATGGCGGCCCCGGGGAGGAAACCACTGAAGCCGGTAATCATGCCTCGCTACTACTTCGTCCTGTCCAGCAAGGATGGGTTAATGGATGACCACGAGGGAACCGAGCTGCCGGACCTGGCCGCAGCGCGGCAGGAGGCCGAGAAGGACGTCGAGCACCTCCGTCAGCACAGGGTCGGCGGCCGGCGGAACTGGGCCGGGTGGGCGATGCAGGTGCGGGACGATGGCGGCGCCGTGCTGTTCGTGGT
>CAXTDP010000401.1:0-5689 GCA_964242295.1 uncultured Acetobacteraceae bacterium
CCCGCCCGGCCAGCGGTCCCTCCCCGCCGACTTCCCGCACCAGTCCTGCCGCCGCCGGCGACAGCCCGGCCCGGCGCAGGGCATTGGACAACGACACCCCACGCCCGCCCAGCCGGGCCGCCAGCGCCGCCGCGTCCAAGTCCGGGCGCAGGTCGAGCAGCGCCACCGCCTCGACCTCCGCCTCGACTGCCTCCCGCAGCACGCGGGACAGGGCATAGACCACGCCGCCCTCGATCCCGTCGGCGGTGAGGACGGCCTCCCCGGCGGCGATCTCGCCGCGGAACGTCAGGGTCACACGCTTAAGGGGCGCCCCGGCGAACCGCTCCCGGAATATGGGGGACCATGGGTGCAGGAAGCCGCAATTGGCCGGGCGCAGCGTATGGACGGCGACGCCCGCCGCCTGAAGCGCCCCGGCCCACCCGCCATCCGAGCCCAGCCGGGGCCAGGATGCCCCGCCCATCGCCAGCACCGTCGCGTCCGTCTGCACGGAGGCCGGCCCATCCGGCGTGTCGAAGCGCAGGGCGTCCCCGTCCCATCCCGTCCAGCGCCATCCCGTCCGTACCACGACGCCCAAACGTGCGAGCCGTCCGAGCCAGGCCCGCAGGAGAGGGGTCGCCTTGAACGCCGCCGGGAACACCCGCCCGCTGGAGCCGACGAACGTCTCCTGCCCCAGCCCGGCGCACCAGGCCCGCAGCGCCTCCGGCCCCCAAGCCTCCACCGCCGGGCCGATCACGCCGGCCGCCCCGGCATAGCGCCGCAGGAACCGCGGCAAAGGCTCGGAATGCGTCAGGTTCAGCCCGCCGCGCCCGGCGATCTGCAGCTTGCGCCCGACGGAGGGCATGCGGTCATAGACCGTGGTGGCCACCCCAGCCTCCGCCAGCCGCTCTGCCGCCATCAGCCCGGCGGGACCGCCGCCGATGACGGCGACGGAGGGCGTCATGCCAGACGGGCCATGCCAGACAGGTCATGTCTTGGGGGGGCGCCGCTTCGGCGAGGCGCATCGGTGCGGGGTGCGTCGGTGCGGAGCGGGCCACGGCGCAGCGCGGCAGGCCCACCACGCCCGCCACCGCCACACAAGCGGCGGACCACACGGGATGCAGCACTACGAAGGTGACGGTCCCGGCAGAGGCGCCGAGGCGGCCGCCCATGCCGCGCTTGCAGTCCTGCTGCTCGTCCAGGGGGATGACCGCTTGGATGTTGCCGGGCGTGGCATGCGGGAGATTGGACTGGCATGGCGCTAGTCCTTGAACGGATCGGCCGGGGACGGCGACGCCCGCGAGTAGCCTGCGACGCAGTAGCCGCCGCCCTGGTAGCGCTCGGACACCGGGTTGCCGCTCAGCTTTTCGCCGACCGTGTCCGCGAAGCTTTCTGCGCTGTCCGCAGGCGCCCAGGCGATGCGGCCGCGCTGGTCGTCGCGCCACCAGGTCATGCGCGGGTTGGCGGAGGCGCCCCAGATCACGGCATGGCCCACGTGCTCCGCCCGGATGCAGGCGGCCATCATGCTCGTCAGGTCGGCATAGGAGAGCCAGGTCGCCAGCATCCGCGCGTCCACCGGCGCGGGGAAGGAGGAGCCGATGCGGACGTTGACGTTCTCCACCCCGTGCTTGTCCCAATACAGGCGTCCCATCAGCTCGCCGTAGGCCTTGGACAGCCCATAGAAGCTGTCCGGGCGGAAGGCGCAGCCGGCGTCCAGCACGGTGGTCCGCTCGTGGAAGCCGATGCTGTGATTGCTGCTGGCGAAGACGACGCGGGCGTGCTCGCGCCGGGCAGCCTCATAGACGTGGTGGATGCCGCGTATGTTCGGGCCGAGCACCTCCTCGAACGGACGGTCCACGGAGATGCCGCCGAAGTGCAGGATGGTGCCGCAGCCCTCGGCCAGGCGGAGCAGCGACACGCCGTCGTTCAGGTCGAGCGCGGTGAAGCTGACGCCGGGCGGGAGGGCGCCGGGGAACGGCGCGATGTCGGTCAGGCGCAGCTCGAATCCCTGGGCGGCCAGGCCCGCCGTCAGCACGCGGCCCAGCGCGCCGCTGGCGCCGGTCAGCAGGACGGGACGGGTCATGAGATACTCCTTTTAAGTGCGCGGGCACCATTTCGCAGGCTTGCGGCGGGGTCAACGGGGCGGCACGGTGCGGGCCATGCAGATCAACACGACCGGCTTGACCCTGGCGCGCGCCGCCACCGACCTTGCCAACGGGCGCTATACCGCCCGCGCGCTGGTGGAGGCTTGCCTCGAACGGATACAGGACCCCGGCGGCGAGGGCAGGCGCACCTTCATCAAGGTGTATGGCGACCAGGCCCGCAGCAGCGCGGATGCGATGGACCTGCTGCGCCGGGTCGGACGCACGCCTGGGCCTTACGCCGGGGTGCCGGTCAGCCTCAAGGACCTGCTGGACGTGCGCGGCGAGGGGACAGCCGCCGGCAGCGTCGTCCTGTCCGATGCACCGCCGGCCGAGGCCCATGCGCCGGTCGTGCAGCGGATGCTGGCCGCGGGCTTCGTGCCGGTGGGGCGGACCAACATGACGGAGTTCGCCTTCTCGGGCATCGGGATCAACCCGCACTTTGGCACGCCCAAGGCGCCGTGGGAGCGCGCCCAGGGGCACGTGCCCGGCGGGAGCAGCAGCGGGGCCGCCGTGTCGGTCGCGGACGGGATGTCGGTCGTGGCACTGGGCACCGATACCGGCGGGTCCTGCCGCATTCCGGCGGCGTTCTGCGGCATCGTCGGCTATAAGCCCACTGCCCGGCGCGTGCCGGTGGAGGGGGCGCTGCCGCTGTCGCCGACGCTGGACAGCATCGGGCCGCTCGGCAACAGCGTTGCGTGCTGCGCGGCGGTGGACGCCATCCTGGCGGGCGAGGCGGCGCGGCCCGTGGTGCCGATGGATTTGCGGGCGATGCGGCTGGCGGTGCCGGGCAACTTGGTGATGGACGGGGTGGACCCGGTGGTGGCGGAAACCTTCGGCCGGGTGCTGAGCCGGCTGTCGAGCCAGGGCGTGCGGGTGACGCACCTGCCGATGCCGGTGTTCAAGCAGATGGTGGACGCCAACGCCGCGGGCGGCTTCGCGGCGACGGAGGCCTATGCCTGGCATCGCGCCCTGCTCGCCCGCGGCGCCCCGCGGTATGACCAGCGCGTCCGCACCCGGATCGAGCGCGGGGCGAACATGACCGGCGCCGAGCTGATCGCCCTGCAGGCCGCCCGCGTCAGGATCATCGCCGCGATGAACGAGGCGACGGCGCCGTTCGATGCGGTGGCTATGCCGACTGCGCCGGTCGTGCCGCCGCTCATTGCGGACCTTGAGGACGACGATGCGTTCTCCCGCATCAATGCCCTGGTGCTGCGGAACACGTCGTTGGGCAACTTCCTGGACCGGTGCAGCATCAGCCTGCCGGCCAACCGTCCCGGCGAGGCGCCGGTCGGGTTCATGCTGATGGGCGAGACCGGCGGCGACGCCCGCCTGTTCGGCATCGCCGCCGCGGTCGAGGCGGCGCTGAAGGAGTGACGCAGGTGCTGGGATGCAGGGCTGAGGTTGGCGGCGCCGTTGTTGCAGGCAGATTTGGCGATGCGGTGGCGCAGCGCGTTATGGACTGCCCAAGCTCCTTCTCCCTCCGGGAGAGGGTTGGGATGAGGGGGTCTTGGCTGTGGAACTGGGTGCTGCGGGGGCCGGGTTGTTTTGGGCCGGGGCCGGTGCTTGCTGCCTCCCTCACCCCGGCCCTCTCCCGGGGGGAGAAGGATGCGGCTTCTTGGCGGGGCGGGGTGCTCGTGTGCGCCTTGCTGCTGTTGGGCGCCATGCCTGCCCGGGCGCAGACGGCGCCGCAGAGCTTGCTCGACGCCATCATTGCCCGGGGCGCCGTGCGTGTTGGCATGACCGGCGATTACCGTCCGTTCTCGATCAAGGACGGGGCGGGCGCCTTTACCGGCCTGGACGTGGACATGGCGGAAAGCCTGGCGCGCGGCCTCGGTGTCAAGCTGGAGATCGTGCCGACCGCCTGGCCCACGCTGATGGCCGACCTGCGCGATGGGAGGTATGACATCGGGATGGGCGGGATCACCGTCACCCTGGACCGGGCCAAGAGCGCGATGTTCTCCGCCCCCGTGATGCGGACCGGCAAGACGCCCATCGCGCTTTGCACCAACCAGGCCCGGTTCGGCACGCTGGCCGAGATAGACAAGCCCGGCACCCGCGTCATCACCAACCCCGGGGGCACCAACGAACGCTTTGCCCGGGCCAACGTGCATCAGGCGGAGATCGTGGTGTTCCCCAACAACGCCGCCATCTTCGACGAGCTGGTGGCCGGGCACGCTGACGTGATGATGACCGATGCCGTCGAGACCCGGCTGCAAGCCCGCCTGCACCCCGAGCTGTGCGCGGTCCATCCGGACCAGCCGTTCGACTTCTCGGAGCTGGGCTACCTGCTGCCGCGCGACCCGGCGCTGAAGGCTTGGGTGGACCAGTGGCTGCACATCTCAGCCGAAACGGGTGAGCAGGCGCGGATTACGGCGAAGTGGCTGAATTAGCCGCGCCCGCTGTTGCCCTCGCCCTGCAGGGCGGCGGCACCCACGGCGCGTTTACCTGGGGCGTGCTGGACCGGCTGCTGCAGGAGGTCGCGGCCGGGCGCCTGCGGTTTTCCGCCATCAGCGGCACCAGTGCCGGAGGGTTCAACGCGGCGCTAACGGTGAGCGGGCTGGTGCTTGGCGGCCCGGACCTGGCCCGGAGCAAGCTGGCGGCGTTCTGGACCGACCTGGCCCGGCGGGGACTGCTGGCGGGCAACGCCCTGATCTTCGGCGAGCCCAGCCCGTTCGGCGGCTTCAACCTGGACTGGTCGCCGGCGGCCATCGCGGCGGAGGCTGTGGGGCTGGTGATCTCGCCCTATACCAACCCGTTCTATAGCGATGCTCTGGCGCCGCTGATCGAGCAGGCGTTCCCCGCCGCGGACTTGGCGGCGCTGAACGACGCCGCCGGGCCGCGCTTGTTCGTGACGGCGACCGACGTGGCCGGCAACACCCGTGCGATCTTTACCCAGCCTGGGCTATCCACCGCCGCCCTGCGGGCGTCGGCCTGCCTGCCAGGCGAGTTCAAGGCGGTGACGATCGACGGCACCGCCTATTGGGACGGCGGCTACTTGGGCAATCCGGCGCTGTCACCGCTGATAGACCATGCGCAGGACATGCTGCTGGTGCTGGTCAACCCGGTCCGGCGCGCGGACGCTCCGCCCCGGAGCGCCCGCGCCATCCTGAACCGGCTGAACGAGGTGACGTTCAATGCCTCGGTCGTGCTGGAGGTGAACGCCATCGAGGCGGTCAACCGTTTGCTGGCGGAGCTTGCGGCGGCGGGCACGCCGTATGATGGACACTACAAGCCTATACGCTTCCACGCCGTGCGGAACGATGCGTTCGAGGCGTTGCTGGGCTTCGTATCGAAGAGCAGCACGTCGGCGGCGCTGCTGTCAGCCTTGTTTGACGCGGGGCGGCAGGCGGCGGAGGACTGGGTGGGGGCGCATCTTGCCGACGTGGGGGTGCGGTCGTCGTTCGATGTGAAGGTGGAGCTGATGGACCGGGTGCTGAGCGGTGGGGCGGGGTGCAAACGCTTGCCATGACATGACCTTGCCTGTCCCATCAGGCCGCAGGCTCCGGCCACTCGGCCGCCCCGACATCAAGCGCGTCCGCGCACTGCGCCAGCCACGCCCGCACCCCAGC
>CAXTDP010000402.1:0-2229 GCA_964242295.1 uncultured Acetobacteraceae bacterium
CCCGATCAGCAGGCGCTCGACCAGGCCGGCGCTGCCGATCAGGCCGCGCTCCAGGCCTTCGCGCAGGGCCATGACCCGCCCGTGCAGGGCCGCGTCCGGGGCGATGTCGGCGGCGGCGTCCAGCACCACGTCGGCCCGCTCGGCATTGCCGGTGAACAGCAGCAGCTCGGCCAGCAGGATGCGGGCGCCCAGGTCGGCCGGCGCGCGCTTCACGGCGGCCCCGGCGGCGGTGACCGACTCCGCCAGGTGCCCGGCACGGAACAGGCTGCCGACGTCGTCCTTCGTTTCGCTCATGGGCGGCTCCTGCCAGGGGTGGTTGCGGCGGTCATGCCCGGCCGGGAGCCACGATGTCCGTGACAAGCCGGAAGGTGGCGGACACATCATCCAGTTGGAAGTGCGGCTGCAGGTGGATCACGCAGCCGAACACGCCAGGCCGTCCCGGCCGCTCGGTGACAGCCACCCGGCCCGACTTCAGCGGATGCCGCGCCCGGCTGTCCCGTCCGGCGACGACGTTGCTGTTCACGTAGCCGGACAGCCAGGCTTGCAGCCGCCGCTCAATCTCGTCGGCGGTGAACATGGAGCCCACCATGTCCCGCCCGATCACCTTGATGTAGTGGGCGAAGCGGCTGACGCAGAGCATGGAGCTGATCTGCGCCGAGATGCGGGCGTTGGCCGTGGCGACGTCGGTTGTGCGCCGGGCCGGGTCCTGCAGGCTGCGGACGGCGCCGAACGCGGCCTCCTCGCTGAATGGTACGGCGGATAGCGGCATCAGCCCGGCGTCCACCATCTCGCGTTCCTGCGCATCCGTCAGCACCAGGTCGAGCGAGGGACGTACCCAAGTGCGCCCGGGGTCGGTGGCGTAGGGTTCCAGCGGCAGGCCGGTCACGACGCCGCCGCCCTCGCGGTCCTGTTCCGTGCCGCGCACGTCGGCAGGCCAGGCATGGCCGGCAAAGGCCCGGGCCACGCAGGAGGCGAAGGCGTAGCCCGCGGTCATCCACACCCGGCTGGCCGGGTCCGGCGCATACTCGTCGTAGCGGAACCCGTCATGCCGGGCCGGGTCATCCCGCCAGGGCCGGCGGGCGAGCACGCGCGGCAGCACCACGCAAACGAAGCGCATGTCCTCCCGCTGACCCAGCGCGCGCCAACGGGCGTGGCTTGGCGCACGCAGCGGCGCCGTGGGGGCCGCCGCGGCGGCCAGGTCCGGGAAGCCGTCCACCTCCAGCAGGGCAGGGGCGGCGGCAAACACGGTGGGCACGAAGGCCGCTGCCGCCACGGCTGCGAGGGAGGCGAGGGCGGACACATCGTCGCCGCCGGGACCGGGCAAGTGCTGCACTTCCCGGTCCACGACCAGCAGGCCGAACGGCTCGCCGCCAGGCATCCCGAACTCGTCGTCATAGATGCGGCGGAATATCTGGCTTTGATCGAACTCGGCGGCGCGGTCCAGGTCGCGGCACAGCTCCGGCCAGCCGACGTTGAGCAGCCGAAGCCGGATGCGGGAAGCAGGGTCCATCGTTCCGGCCAGCCAATGCAGGCCGCGCCACCGCCCTTCAAGCTGCATCAGGCGCGTCGCGTGCAGGATGGCGTCGAGCTGGACACCGATCAGGTCGTCAAGTGCGGCGATGTCGCGGTCCAGCGCGGCGCGCATCCCGTCGGGATCTGACAGCAGCCGGACCGCCGCGGATGGGCCGAACCAGCCGCAGGCCCAGGCCGCATCCGCCGGGGCGGCGATCAGCCCGGCCAGCAGGTCCGCGGCGCTGGACGCCGAACGGCCGAAGAACCGCCCGGCCAGCACGGCATCCCGTAGCGGCGCCTCGTCCGGCATCGCCAGGGCAGCGGGTAGGTCCACAGGGAGGTCTCCCCGCCGCGGCGGCTCAAGCCTTGGCGGGGATGCGGGCGACCATGCGCAGGCTGGTGGTCAGCTCCTCCATCTGCAGCCAAGGGCGCAGGTGGGCGATGGCGTTATACGAGCCGGGCTTGCCCGGGATCTCCATCACCTGGATCTTCGCCTCGCGCAGCGGGAACTTGGCCTTGGCCTCGGGTCCGGCGGCCTCGTTGGCGTTGACGTAGTTGCCGATCCAGCGGTTCAGCCACTTCTCGCAGTCCGACGCTTCCATGAAGCTGCCGATCTTGTCGCGCGCCATCACCTTCAGGTAATGGGCGAAGCGGCTGGTGGCCATGATGTAGGGCAGGCGGGCGGAGATGGCGGCGTTGGCCGTCGCGTCGGGCCGG
>CAXTDP010000402.1:2239-5675 GCA_964242295.1 uncultured Acetobacteraceae bacterium
TACTTCTTGGCCTTCTGCGCCGACTGCCCGCCGAAGAACACGGCATAGTCGGTGTTCTTGTAGTGGCTGAGCGGCAGGAAGCCGAGGTTCGACAGCTCGAACTCGCGCCGGTCGGTTATGGCGATCTCGGTCGGGCACTTGCCGTCGGTGTCGCCGTCGTCGGTGGTGAACAGGTGGGTGGGCAGGTTTTCGACCTTGCCGCCGCCCTCGGCCCCGCGGATCATGGTGCAGAAGCCGTATTTGGAGAAGGCGTCCGTCATCCGCGCGCCCATGACGAAGGCAGCGTTCATCCAGCAGTAGTCATTGTGGCCCATGGGCTTGGCCGCGCCGGCCTCGTCATACGGCGCTTCCTCGTAGCCGAACTCGTCAATCGGCTTCGTCGCCGCGCCATACGGCACGCGGGCGATCACCCGGGGCATGACTAGCGACACGAAGCGGCTGTCCTCGCTGTCCCTGAAGCTGCGCCACTTCATGTATTCGGCCGTGTCGAAGATCTTGGCCAGGTCGCGCGGGCGGGACAGCTCCGTCCACTCCTGGAAGCCGAACATCCCGGCCCCGGCGGCGGACAGGAAAGGTGCGAAGGCCGCCGCCGACACGTTGGACACCAGCCGCAGCGTTTCGATGTCGTCGGGATGGTTGGTCCACTCGTAGTCGCCGACCAGGGCGCCGTACGGCTCGCCGCCGGGGGTGCCGAACTCGTTCTCGTAGATCTTCTTGAACAGGCCGCTTTGGTCGAACTCGACGGCCTTCGTGAGATCCCGGTTCAGCTCGCGCTTGCTGACGTTCAGCAGGCGTATCTTCAAGCTGGTGCCGGTCTCGCTGTTCATCACCAGGTAGTGCAGGCCGCGCCACGAGCCTTCCAGCTTGGCGAAGCGCTCGTGGTGCATGATGGCGTTGAGCTGCGCCGACATCTTGCGGTCAATCGCCTCGATGGCTTGGGCGAAGGTGCGGGTCAGGTTGCGGTCGAAGGTGACGGTGCCGTCCAGCGCCTGCTTGACCAGGTTCTTGACCAGGTCCTGGGCATGGTCCGGCTCCGTCTGCTTGGTGGCGGACAGCACCTGCTCCAGCAGGACCTCGCCGGGGGCGTCGAGGGTTGCGGCTGCCACCGGGGCGGCTTGGGTTCCAGACATCGGTCAGCCCTCCTTCGACAAGCCAAGCTGGCCGGACAGCGATTTCAGTTCGCCCTCGTTCTTCAGCACCTGCTCCAGCAGGGTTTCCAGCTCCTCCGACCGATCCACCTTACTCATCAGGTCGCGCAGCTTGTTGCGGGTTTCCATCAGCGCCCGCAGGGCCGGCACCTGCTCGACGATGCGGCCCGGCTCGAAGTCCTCGATGCTGTTGAGCTTGAGGTCCACCGCCATCTGGCTGCCGTCCCCCGCCAGGGTGTTGTCCACCCGCAGCTTCAGGCCAGGTGCGATGCGGGCCATCACGTCGTTGAAGTTGTCGCGATCAATCTGGATGAACTTGCGGTCCGTCAAAGGGCGTAGCGGCACCGTCGGGTCCCCGGAAAAGTCGCCCAGCACCCCCATGACGAACGGCAGCTCGCGCACGACCTGCGCGCCTTCCGTTTCCACTTCGTAGGTGATGTGCACACGGGGCTTGCGGACCCGGTTCAGCTTGTCGTGGATGCTTGCGCTCATGGTCCACTCCGCTTGGAATTTCGTTTCGGTTAAGAACCTAACTGCACCCGGGCGCAATCGTCAACGGTTGCGTCCGCAATGTTTCAACCTTGGCGTGCCACGCCAGGCTTGCAGTCGCCTGGCTGATTGGACTTGGGAAGACTTCAGGGCGCCCAGACGACTGCGGCCAACTGCATGAACAATCCCAGACCGTTACATGGCTGGCGTGCTTATGCGTGCGCCCTTCGCGTAGGAGCGTCAACTCATTCCGCAGGCAGAAATTAGGTGGCCGAAACGGAACCGTTCTCGCTTGCAGCGCGAAGCACCCGATTCACGTTTTGGTGAGCCAGGTCCAGTTCACAGGAGGTTCGGTGTAGATATCGTTTCATGAGTGGTGCAATCGCGGTCCTGTGCCTGCCAGACGACCAGCGGCTGCACGTCCAGCTCAGCCCCTACTTCTATGCATCAACACTCGCGAAGCTCCGGCGGGATATCCTCGCGGACCGCTCGGGATGGGCGGTGGTCGAGCTTGCAACGCCGGTGACGTCTCCAGTCATCGAAGTGGCCCTGGACCGCCGCACTGCATACGTCCTTGGTTTCCGCCTTGCCGGGAGGGCGCAGTGGTGGGCGTTCCAGGAACGCGACAAGCCGCTGCCACGGCTTCCAGGGGGACCCTGCCGATGGAGTGGCCTGAGCGGCAGCTACGCCGAACTGGGTTTGCCGGCATCCATCAACATGCGCCCGGACAAGCTGTTGAACCTGCTCGCGGCCTATGACGGGCGTCCGGACCCGCAGTTCTGCCGGGCTGTCGTGCTCCTGCTGTTCCTGGTGGCCGAGGCCCTCCGGTTCGACAGCGTGCTGATGGAGTGCGTGGCCTACTTCTCCCAGGGCGCGGGGGCCGCGAACACGCTGCACCCCGGCGCACTCGGGTCCGTCGTGAAGAACTGGGCGAAGGCTCCGGCAGGCGACCGCAACTTGCTGGTTGCCCACCTGGGACAGCCGCCGGCCTGAAACCCGCCCGCCTGAAACCCCGCCCGCCTGAAACCCCGCCCGCCTGAAACCCCGCTGGCAACGCCCGATGGCAATGCCCGCTGGCAACAACAAGGCAAGCGCCGGGCGGCTGCGCCCTACTTGGGACGCCCTTCCACGATCAGCGTGTCCACCACGACCTTCGCCCCTTGCCCGCGCGCGCGGGCGAGCCCGGTACGCAGGTCCTCCAGGTAGCCAGGGGCAGCTTCATGCGCGGGCCGGCCAGGCGCGACCAAAGGAGACGGAGACGCCAACAGCGTAACCAAGCCGAAGCCGCGCGGCGCGGGAACCGTGGTTCGGCCGCTGCCCGCCGGGCCCGGCGCCAGGTGGGTGACGGCGCGGTCCGGAGCATAGAAGTCCAGCACGACCGACGTTTCCGCGGGGGAAGCGATGCTGACCTCGATCGGCGTACCCTCTATCGGAACCCCGGCTGGTCCGGCCAGGGCCAACAAGGGCGCCGGGGCGGCGGCTCCGTCCCTCCCCAGGCGGAGCGTGTCCAACACGCCGCAGTATGGCCCCTCGGCCCGGCGGATGTTCCATGCGACCTGCGGCGCATCCACGGCCTGGGCCACGATCCGGCGTAGGACGGCTTGTATCTCCATGCCGGACGCATCCCCCAGCGCCGTCACGCCATTCACGGCAAGCCCGCCGCGCCCAGCCTCCGCAAGCACCACGGAGCACGGCAGCGTGGCCGCGGCTTGGTTCAACGCCGTCAGCAACGCGGCTGTTGCGGCGCCGCGCCCGTTGGGCGGGGCCGGCACGGGGGTGGGCGGGACTGGCGGCTGGAC
>CAXTDP010000403.1:0-5645 GCA_964242295.1 uncultured Acetobacteraceae bacterium
GCTGCCGGCGTCCAGCACGGCCTCGATGATCTTGCGGTAGCCGGTGCAGCGGCAGAGCACGCCGCCCAGGGCGTCTTGGACCTGGGCCTCGGTGGGGGTGGGGACGCGGGCCAGGAGGTCGGTGGCGGCCATCAGCATGCCCGGGATGCAGATGCCGCACTGGGCCGCGCCGTGGCGGAGGAAGGCGCGCTGCAAGGGGTTCAGGCCGCCCTGCCCCAGGCCCTCGACGGTTTGGACGCTGGCGCCGGCGAGGCGGCCGGCGGGGATCAGGCAGGCGCAGGCTTGGCGGCCGTCCAGCAGCACGGTGCAGGCGCCGCAGTCGCCGGCGTTGCAGCCGATCTTGGTGCCGGTCAGGCCGAGGTCGTCGCGCAGCACGTCGGATAGGCGGCGGGCCAGGGGCACGCGGACCTCGACCGGCTGGCCGTTCAGGGTGAAGGCGACGGGTTCGGCGGGGGACCTCATGCCGCGGCTTTCTGGGCGTGGAAGCCTTCGAGAGCGCGGCGCAGCAGCTCCAGGGTGGCGTCTAGGCGGTAGGCCGCGGGGGCGCGCACGTCGGAGATGGGGGATAGGGGCGCCAGGTGCTCGGGCTGGGCCAGGCCGGCATGGGGGACCTGGCCCAACAGCGCCGCCTCCAGGGTCGGCAGCCGGGTTGCGCGCGGGCCGCAGGAGCCTACGGCCACGCGGGCGTGGGTGACGCGGTTGGCGGCGTCCTGCTCCAGGGTGATGGCGGCGGTGGTGATGGAAATGACGAGGTAGCGCCGGGCGCCCAGCTTGAGGAACGCCGAGCGTGCGGGACGGTCGGGGATCAGCAGGGCCAGCACCAGCTCGTCCGGGCGGCGGGCGGTGTGGCGGGGGCCGAGGACGAAATCCTGCAATGGCAGGGTGCGGGTGCCGTTGGCACTGCCGAGCTGCACGGCGGCGTCCAGCGCCAGCAAGGCGGGGATGCCGTCCGCCGCCGGGCTGGCGGTGCAGATGTTGCCGGCGAGGGTGCCGGCGTTCTGGATCTGGCAGCCGCCGACCTGCTGCGCCGCGGCCCGCAGCCCGTCGAACAGCGGTGGCAGGGCGGCGGCGATCAGGTCGGTCCAGGTGGTCAGGGCGGGGATGCACCAGGTGTTGGCGGTGCGGGTGATGCCGCGCAGCTCGGCCAGGGCAGACAGGTCTAGGATGTCCTCGTCCGGCTCATGGATGGCGCGGGCGGGGAAGTGGTCGGTGCCGCCGGCCAGCACGGTGCGCGGACCTGATTGGAGCGCGGCCAGGGCCTGGGGCAGCGAGGTCGGGCGCAGGTAGGTGGCCATGCGGCGGGGCGTCCGGGTCGTTTGTGTGCATACGATCCGGTCTGCGGGGGGCGGGTGTCAAGCGGAATGGGTGGCGGGTCGTGCCGCCGTTTGCATGTCGGCTTCTGGAAGGCGGACCTAAGCAGGCTTGCGCGGCCGGCCACACAGATGGCCTGCGGCCGTGCCAGGCTGCGCAAGCCTGCTAAGCTTGTCGTCTGGGCGCAAACCTGCAGAGGTTTGCTTAGAGGCATTGCGCTGTGGATGGCCGATTTGCATCTGAGAGAGACACTCGCCCGATGGTTTCGGCTGCGCCGCGGACAAAGTCACGATGGCGCAATGCCGCAACCTGCTTAGAGTGCAAAGGCTGCTCCGAAGGCAGCGAGGCAAGTGGTTGGCGACAATATCAGAGATCGTGTTCCGGCGCGTGGGGGGCAAGGTTATGCATCAGGTGCTGATCGTAGGCGCGGGACCAGTGGGCCTCACACTCGCAGCCGAACTGGCAAGATATGGCGTGCGGGTGCGAATCATCGACCGCAGCCCGCATCCGACCAAAACCTCGAAGGCCCTCGTCATCTGGAGCCGCACGATCGAGCTGATGGATCGGATGGGATGCTCGCAGGCATTCCTCGATGCCGGGTTGCATGCCACTGGCGCGTCCATTCGCAGTGGCCGGACCGTGCTGGGGCACACCGGGTTCGATGGCATCGCCAGCCCCTACAACTTCGCCCTGATGCTGCCGCAGTGCGATACGGAGCGGCTGCTGAACGCACATCTGCAGCACCTCGGCGTCACGGTGGAACGTGACGTGGAGCTGACGGGCTTCAGCCAAACGCAGGGATGCGTCGAGGCCTGCCTGGCTCACACGGGCGGGCTTGAGGAGGTGGTGGAGGCATCCTGGCTGGTCGGCTGCGATGGTGCGCACAGTACGGTGCGGCATGTGCTCGGCCTTGCGTTCGAGGGGGTGGCACAGGGTGACGACTGGATGCTCGCCGATGTCCGCCTGGACGGCGATGCCAGGCCCCCGGCCGACGAGATTGCCACGTTCCTGCATCGGGATGGGCCGTTCGTCATCTTTCCCATCCCCGGAGGCCGGGCGCGGATCGTCGCAACCGTCGGCAAGGCAGTCCCGGGACAGACCAGGCCGGAGCCGACGTTGTCAGATGTCCAGGCCATGACGGACGAGCGGGCCGGCGGCGGCTTCCGCGTTGCCGATCCCGTTTGGCTGGCCAATTTTCGTATCAACGAACGCAAGGTGTCGGAGTATGCGCGCGGCCGGGTCTTCCTGGCCGGAGACGCCGCGCACGTCCACAGCCCCGCGGGTGGCCAGGGCATGAACACCGGCATGCAGGATGCCTTCAACCTGTCCTGGAAGCTGGCGATGGTGATCCGGGGAGAGGCCAATCCGAGCCTGCTCGACAGCTACACGCCGGAGCGGAGCGCCGTGGGCGACATGGTGTTGCGCAATGCAACCCGCTTGACGGACATGGGGACGCTCGCGCATCCGAGTGCACAGGCCGCCCGCAACCTGGCCCTTCGGTTCATGCTCGGCTTCCACGCCGTGCAGGAGCGGATGGCCACCACGATGAGCGAAGTAGGCATTGCCTATGCGAACAGCCCCCTCTCGGTCGGACGCCACGCGGGTGACCGGTTGCCGCCCGACCACTATGCCGGGCCGCCACCGGGCAGCGGGACCGCGCCACGCTGCGTGCTGTTCGCCGACGATGGTGGAAGGGGCGCCGAGCTGGCCGCACGCTTCCCCGGCGTGCTCGATCCGGTCACGCGGCCACCGCTGGATGCACGAAGGCTGCTCATTGTCCGGCCCGACGGTTATGTTGGGCTTTCCGCCGCGGGCAACGATTGGACCGCGGCAGAGCGCTACCTCCACCTGCTGGCAGCATGAAGGCCGCAAGCGTGGGACCGGGGGCCCGTTCAGGGTCGGGGGCTGCTGCCCAGCTTGCGACAACGAAGGTCCGCCCTGCCCTTCCAGGCGCTCCAAAGCGGACAGGCCGGGATCGGCCAGCTTGGGACATACAGTCACGCCTTAGGTATGACCGCCCTGGTTTGCGGGCCCACCTCATAGATTGAGACACTACCGGCCAAGCGGGCAGTTCCTCAGGTCGGACGGCAGCTAATGCCACCGCTCCGCCCAGAAGGAGTCGTAGTCCTCCTTCCCTGTCGCCTCGTAGCCCTGCAGCCAGGCCGGCACGATGTCCGGGTCCTCGCGGAAATACAGCGGCAGTTCCAGCATCTCGTCCAGGTAGATGCGCTGCATCTCGGACCACAGGCTCCGCTGCTTGGCCGGGTCAAGCTCGGTTTCCGCCTGCGCCAGCACGGCGTCCAGCCGCGGGTTGGACAGGCCGGTCCAGTTGCTGCCGTTGTAGTTGTTCGCCGCCGCCGGGATGGCTGGCGAGGCAAGGAACAGCGTCGGCACCAGCCCGACCCGGGTGCTGTTGGCATACTCGACCAGCCCGGTGAAGGCGCGCTTGCGGGTCAGCTCGCCGAAGAAGCTGCGGGCAGGCTGGTTGCGGATCACGACCTCCACGCAGACCGCCTTCCAGGCGTTCTGCATCACCACCTGGCTCAGCTCGCGGATGCGGTTGCCGGCGGTGGTGGCGAACTCCAGGGACAGGCGTTCGCCGGCGGGGTTGCGGCAGATGCCGTCGGGGCCGGGGGTGAAGCCGGCGTCGGCCAGCAGCTTGCGGGCATTGGCCGGGTCGTAGGGGGGGAAGGTGACGGCGGGGTCGAAGTTCGGCTCGATGGCGTTGATCCAGGCCTGCGCCAGGGTCGCATGGCCGCTGAACAGGCGGGCGATTAGGGTCTTGCGGTCTATCGCCTGCAGCAGGGCTTGGCGAACGCGCTTGTCGGCCAGGAGCGGGTTCTCGGCCTTGATGTCAATTCGTTCGTAGCTCAGGCCGGGGCGGTAGAGGAAGCGGAAGGTTTCGGGCTGGTCGCGCTGCAGGGCGACGGCTTGGTCGGTGGTGATGCCGATGCCGGACGGGGTCATGTCCACGTCGCCGGACATCAGGTTGGCCGCGAGGGCGGCGGTGTTGTCCACCAGGCGCACGACGATGCGCTTGAGCGCCGGGGCGGGGCCGGGCCAGTGCGGGTTCGGCGTCAGCTCGACCAGCTCGCCGGACTTGTAGGTGCTGACGAGGTAGGGGCCGTTCCACAGGCCGGGCGTGGTCGGCGCGGCGTTGTAAACGGTGTGATTGATGTAATCGAGCGCGGTGCCGCCGCTGGCGATGACCGGGCCTTCGATGTGCTCCGGCAGCAGGTAGTCCCAGATCTGGTAGGTCACCAGGGTGCGCGGCAGGTGCAGCACGGCGGTATGGTCGTCCACCACGTCCACCGAGCTGGCGCGGGACCAGGCGTAGTTGTTGCTGAACCCGGCGTCGGGGTTGGCGCCGACTTTCCAGGTGAAGGCCAGGTCTCGTGCGGTGACGGGGACGCCGTCGCCCCACTTCAGGCCGGGCTTGAGCTTGATCGTGACTGCCAGGCCCTTACCGCCGTTGGGGGTGTCCTCGATGCGGGCGAGGCCGTTTTCCAGGGTGGGCAACTCGGTGCAGAGCAGGCAGACAGGCTTGGCGTCGTTGTCGAAGGCGCTGACCGGGCGGGAGCCGAAGCCGATGGTGTAGTACTGGACGGTTTGCGAGCTGATGTAGGGGTTCATGCTGGCGGGGAACTGGGCGACGCCGATAACGAGGCTGTCCTTTGCCAATGCCGGCTGCGCCGCGGCGAGCCATGCGCCTGTAAAAGAGGCGGTCAGCCATGCGAGTGCCCGTTTGTGCCGCATCGTGTTCCTCCGTCTGGCTGGGATGGTGAAAACTGCATGTTTTGCGGGCTGGGCGTCAACATGCTTGGGGACACCTGGACGGATGGCTTGGCATCGCGTCTGCTTCGCCCCTTTTCCGGTTGGCATTCAGCGACGGTTCCCCTATGCCCCCTGCGCTCCGCACCAGCGTTACCCATCCCCTGCGCGTAGACGCCGTTGCGGCGCCGGGTGGCGGGCTGATCGGCATGACGTTCTGCCCGGGCAAGGTGCAGCGGCACGGCTTTACCGGCGCCTGGGACCGCGACCTTACGCTGGACCTGGATGCGGTCCGGGACTGGGGTGCCGCGGCCGTCGTCACGCTGGTCGAAGGGTGGGAGCTGGACCGCTACCGGGTGCCGCGCCTGGGGGCGGAGGTGCAGGCGCGCGGCATGGAGTGGCACCACCTGCCCATCGGGGATGGCGACGTTCCCGACGCGCCGTTCGACGCGGCCTGGCCGGCGGCTGGCCCGGTGCTGCGCGCCCATCTGTGGGCCGGGCGGCGCATCGTGCTGCACTGCCTGGGCGGGCTGGGCCGGACCGGCACGGTAGCGGCGGTGCTG
>CAXTDP010000404.1:0-5640 GCA_964242295.1 uncultured Acetobacteraceae bacterium
GGCCGGCAGCCCCGCTTCAGCCTGTCGCTGCGCCCGGTGCTGGCCGACACGGAGGACGCAGCCTGGGCCAAGGCCGACGCCATCCTGGCGCGCGCCAAGGCCCTGCGCGACGCCGGGGGCAGCAGGCGGTCACCGAACAACGCGCGCGAGGGCGTCCAGGCGCCGCCCAACGAGGGGTCGCGCCGCCTGCTGGCCGCGGCCGCGCAGGGCACGCGGCTGGACAAGCGGCTTTGGACGGGGATCGCGGCGCTGACCGGGGCGCAGGGGAACTCGACGGGGCTGGTCGGCACGCCGGACCAGGTTGCGGAGGCCATGCTGGACTACGTGAACCTTGGCATCTCCACCTTCCTGATCCGCGGCTTCGATCCGTTGGTGGACGCCGTGCAGTACGGCCGTGAGCTGATCCCGCGTGTCCGCGAGCTTGTGGCGGCCCGCCCGGCCATGCCCGCCGCCGCCGAGTGAGCGCCCAATAAACACCCAATGAACCTTTGGAGGACCACGCCATGACCTATGTTTCGACACGCGCCGACACGGCGGCCCCCGGGCCGGACTTTGTCAGCTTGCTGAATGACGCAGTACCCGCCCGGGCAGTCGCCGAGGAGCGGCTGCACCGCAAGCAGCGCCTCGCCGGGACGTTCCGCTTGTTCGCGCGGTATGGCTTCGACCAGGGGCTGGCCGGGCACGTCACCGCACGGGACCCGGAGCACACGGACAGCTTTTGGGTGAACCCGCTGGGCCGGCACTTCGGCCAGGTCCGCGTGCGCGACCTGATCCGGGTGGACCACGCCGGCGAGGTGGTGGAGGGAGACCGGCCGGTGAACCGGGCGGCCTTCGCGATCCACGCGGCCATCCATGCGGCGCGCCCGGACGTGGTCGCCGCGGCGCACTCGCACTCCACCTACGGCAAGGCGTGGTCCACCCTGGGCCGGCTGCTGGACCCGCTGACGCAGGACAGTTGCAAGTTCTACCGGGACCACGCCGTGTTCGACGACTTCACCGGGGTCGTGCTGGACACCAGCGAGGGCGAGCGCATCGCGCAGGCGCTAGGGCCGCACAAGGCGGTCATCCTGCGCAACCACGGCATCCTGACCGTGGGCGAGACGGTGGAGGCGGCGGCATGGTGGTTCATCTCGATGGACAACGCCGCCCACACGCAACTGCTGGCGGAGGCCGCGGGCACCCCGGTGCAGATCGACGCCGAAACCGCGGCGCTGACCGCGGGCCAGGTGGCCCGGCCCCGCTCCGGCCTGCTCAGCTTCCAGCCCTTGTGGGAGTTGGTGGTGGCGCAGGAGCCGGACCTGCTGGAATGACGCCCATGCCCCTCGGCCGCCGCATCCTGCTGGCCGCGGCAGCGGTGCCGCTGGCCCGCACGGCGCGGGCCGCCCAACCGGTCCTGCGCATAGGCGACCAGAAGGGCGGCGCGCAGCCGCTGATGGAGGCCGCAGGAGTCCTGGACGCCCTGCCATACCGGCTGGAGTGGAGCCAGTTCCCCGGCGCTCCCATGCTGATGGAGGCGCTGAACGCCGGCGCCATTGACGCGGGCGGCGTCGGCGACGCGCCGTTCGTATCCGGCATCGCCTCCACCATCCCGATGCGGGCGGTGTCCGCCACGCGGTCGGACGGCGCGGTGACGGCGCTCGTCGTGCCCGGCAACTCCCCCATCCGCGCCGTCCCAGACCTGAAAGGCCGGACGGTCGCCACCCTCAAGGGGCAGACCGGGCACTTCCTGGTTTTGGCGGCGCTGCGCCGGGCCGGGCTGCAGGCGGACGACGTCCGCCTCGTGTTCCTGGCGCCGTCGGAAGCGAAGTCGGCGATGACGGCGGGCAGCGTGGACGCCTGGGCCACATGGGGGCCTTATATCGCCCTGGCCCGCGTGCAGGATGGGGCGCGGGAGGTGGTGAACGGGCGCGGCCTGATGAGCGGGCAAAGCTACACCGTCGCCAGCACCGAGGCGATCACAGCCAAGCGCGCGGCACTCGGTGACTTCCTGCGCCGGTTGCGCGTGGCACGGGACTGGGGCCTGGCCAACCCGGAGGAGCAGGCACGCGTATGGGCTGGACAAACCGGCTTCCCCATCCCAGTCGGCCGAATGGTGGTGGACACGGCGCAGACGCGCACGGTCGCCATTGACGACGAGGTGGTCGCCGCGCAGCAGCAGGTGGCCGACTTCTTCCGGGCGGCCCGGGTCATCCCGGCTCCACAGGTTGCCGCCGCCTACTTCGACCGGTCGTTCAACGCTGCCGTCTTTGCAGCCTAGGAGATACTATTCAGTGAAAGCCAACAGCGTCCTGGATACCATCGGCCACACGCCGCACATCCGCGTCGCCCGCCTGTTCCCCGACGCCGACGTTTGGATCAAGTCCGAGCGCGGCAACCCCGGCGGCTCCATCAAGGACCGCATCGCGCTGGCGATGGTCGAGGCCGCCGAGGCGGACGGACGCCTGCAGCCCGGCGGCACCATCATCGAGCCGACCTCCGGCAACACCGGCATCGGCCTGGCGATGGTCGCTGCCGTGAAGGGCTACAAGCTGGTGCTCGTCATGCCCGAAAGCATGTCCGTCGAGCGGCGGCGCTTGATGCAGGCTTACGGCGCCACTTTCGACCTCACGCCCCGCGAAGGCGGCATGAAGGCCGCCATTGCCCGGGCCGAGGAGTTGCAGGCGCAAACGCCAGGCGCCTGGATACCGCAGCAGTTCGAGAACGCGGCCAACATAGATGTTCACGTCCGCACCACCGCCGAGGAGATCGCCGCCGACTTCCCGGACGGGGTGGACGCCATCATCACCGGCGTCGGCACCGGCGGGCACATCACCGCCTGCGCCGAGGTGCTGAAGCCGCGCTGGCCGAACTTGAAGGTGTATGCGGTGGAGCCGGCGGCGTCGCCCGTCATTTCCGGCGGAAAACCGGCGCCGCACCCGATCCAGGGCATCGGGGCGGGCTTCGTGCCGCTGAACCTGCACACCCAGTTGCTGGACGGGGTGGTGCAAGTGGAGGCGGAGGAAGCGCGCGAATATGCCCGCCGGTCTGCCATGCAGGAGGGATTGCTGGTCGGCATCTCCTCGGGCGCGACGCTCGCGGCCATCGCTAAGAAGCTGCCGGAGTTGAAGCCGGGCGCGATGGTCCTGGGCTTCAACTACGACACGGGCGAGCGCTACCTGTCCGTGCCGGATTTCCTGCAGGCGTGATCGTCAAGATGGGATGCGCTGCCGACAAACGAAGTGTCAGGCGTCAGTTCCAACGCGGCCAATCAGTACTCGCCGCGTGTCGGCTCCATTACGAACCGTTGCCGAAAGCGGCACTCTGACTCAACCAGGTGATCAGTCTCGGGGCATGGTGTGACGGCTCAGGCCTGAGTCGCCGGTCGGTAACGTGGTGGCTGGCGCCGCCAGGCCCACAGGCCGTGTCTGGGGTAGCGGGATATCTCACGGGGCAAGCTGCCGGGCTATCTTGCTTGGCTTCTTCCAGTTCGTGCACAGTGCTTGGCGACGCAGCGAAACCCTACTTGGCACCCTCGTCGCTAGCCTGGTCGCGTAAAGTGCCTGCTACCACCCCGGAGTTCAACAAGAACTTGATGCTTTTGCACCAAAGCCAGGTCAGCCCCCGGCACTCATGAGACTCAGCGCACGTTCTGATGAAGTCGTCGGGGGCCGTGCAAACGGCCCCCGACCTACCTTCAGCGGTGAAGATCGAAGCGGTCGGCTTCCATCACCTTGACCCATGCCCCGACGAACCGGTCCACGAACCTGTCTTCTCCGTCGCCGCTGGCATAGACTTCGGCCAATGCACGTAACTCGGAGTTGGAACCGAACACGAGATCGGCGCGTGTGCCCGTCCACTTCGTCTGCCCGTCAACGGTGGCCTCGAACATCTCCGACTGCCGATCCGTCGGCCGCCAGGTCGTTCCGAGCGCAAGCAGGTTCACGAAGAAGTCGTTGGTCAGCGTACCCACACGGTCGGTCAGTATGCCATGCTTGGTGCCCTTGTGCGTCACACCCAGCACACGCAACCCGCCAACCAGCGCCGTCATCTCGGGCGCGCTGAGATTGAGCAGGTTGGCGCGGTCGATCAGCAGATACTCGGAAGGAAGCCTGCTGTCCGGACTCTTGTAGTTGCGGAAAGCGTCGGCGCGCTGCTCCATGTGCGCGAAGGATTCGACGTCCGTCTGCTCCTGCGTCGCGTCCATGCGGCCAGGGGTGAAGGGCACGGTGACCGTGCGTCCCGCCGCCTTCGCCGCCTGCTCGATGCCGACGCCGCCGGCCAATACGATCAGGTCGGCCAGGGAAACCGCCTTTCCTTCGGCGGCGGCGCCGTTGAAGTCGGCGGCAATGCCTTCCAATGCGGTCAGGACAGGGCCGATCACCGCGGGATCGTTGGTCGGCCAGCTGCGCTGCGGCTCCAGCCGGATGCGTGCGCCGTTCGCACCGCCGCGCTTGTCGCTGTGGCGGTAGGACGAGGCCGATGCCCAAGCGGTCATCACCAGTTGCGTGACTGTCAGGCCACTGTCGGCGATACGCTGCTTGAGAGTGGCGACATCGCTCGCATCAATCGCGGGACCAGTCGGTACCGGGAGCGGATCTTGCCACAGCAACACTTCCTGCGGCACTTCCTTGCCCACGTAACGCGCCTTGGGACCCATGTCGCGATGCGTGAGCTTGAACCAGGCGCGCGCGAACGCATCCGCAAAACCATCGGCGTCGGCAAGGAAACGGCGCGAGATCTGCTCGTATGCCGGGTCCGCGCGGAGTGCGAGGTCGGTGGTCAGCATCTGCGGCGGGTGCCGCTTGGAAGGATCGTGCGCATCAGGTACGGTATCTGCGGCCGCGCCTTCCTTCGGCTTCCATTGGTGCGCGCCTGCCGGGCTCTTGGTCAACTCCCACTCGTGGCCGAACAGCGTCTCGAAGTAGCTGTTGTCCCACTGGGTCGGCGTCGCCGTCCAGGTCACCTCCAGGCCGCTCGTGATCGTGTCGCCAGCGTTGCCGGTGCCGAAGCTGTTCTTCCAGCCCAGACCCATCTCCTCAAGGGCAGCGCCCTCGGGCTCGGCTGCGATATACTCACTGGGAGGGGCCGCACCATGCGTCTTGCCGAACGTATGGCCGCCCGCGATCAGCGCGACCGTTTCCGCGTCGTTCATCGCCATCCGGCCGAAGGTCTCGCGAATGTCGCGCGCCGAAGCCGCCGGATCGGGGTTCGCGTTCGGGCCTTCCGGATTGACGTAGATCAAGCCCATCTGCACTGCGGCGAGTGGAGTCTCAAGTTCGCGGTCGCCCTGGTAGCGCTCGTCGCCGAGCCACTCGTTCTCCGGACCCCAGTAAACGTCCTCGTCAGGTTCCCACACGTCAACACGCCCACCCGAGAAGCCGAACGTCTTCAACCCCATCGTTTCCAGCGCTACGTTGCCCGTCAGCACGATCAGGTCCGCCCAGGAGATCGACTGGCCGTACTTCTGCTTGATCGGCCACAGCAGGCGCCGTGCCTTGTCGAGGTTGGCGTTGTCCGGCCAGCTATTGAGCGGAGCAAAGCGCTGCTGCCCCGCACCCGAGCCGCCGCGTCCATCTGCCACGCGATAGGTCCCCGCGCTGTGCCAAGCCATGCGGATCATGAACGGGCCGTAATTGCCGAAATCCGCTGGCCACCACGGCT
>CAXTDP010000405.1:0-5631 GCA_964242295.1 uncultured Acetobacteraceae bacterium
TCGAGTCGGTCCGGCTCAGGTTGACCGCCGGAGCAACGGTTTGGGCGTACTTGGTGTCCAGGTGATCGTAGCGTATGCCGCCCGTCAGTTGCCAATGCTCGCCGAGGGAGATCGTATCGATCGCATAAACGGCGGCCGAGTTCACGCGGCTGTCCACGTTCGACGTCACCGTGGCCCGGGACAGGAACGGGTCGTCCGAGTTGGGGTTCAGCAAGTTGGTGCGCTGGACCGCCGGGTTGCCATAGGTGCGCCGCGTGGGCGACGACGTTTCCCGCCCGAACTCCACGCCGGTGACCAGTGCGTGGCGCAGCGGCCCCGTTTCGAAGCGCACCGTCAGGTCGGTTTGGTTCTGCAGGAACGTTTCGGAGCTTTGGAACGCGATCAGGTTGCGGTTGACCTGTATCTGGTCCAGCGGCGTGGTGCGGGTCACCAAGGGACGCACGCCGGTGTAGACGATCTGCGGCTCCGTCACCCGGATGTCCCGGCCGTAGCTGCCGTAGCGGAATTGGTCGCGCAAAGTGACGTTGGAGCCGAAATCGTGCTCGACCTTCGCTGTCACGATGTCGATGTTGGTCCGAAGGTAGTCGTCGTTCTTGAAGCCGTAGAACGTTTGGCGGGGCACTTGAGCCGGGCTTTCGAACAGCCAGGGCAGGCCGTAGTCCGGCGTGTCGTAGCTTTGCTGATGCAGGTAGTTCAAGGCGAAACGCGTGGGCGTGCCGATGCCGAATGCGATGCTGGGCGCGAAGCCGAAGCGACGGTACTTGTCCACGTTGCGGTCCGCCACGCCGTTCTCATCCGCCATGATGTTCAGCCGCACCGCCGCCCCCGGCAGGCTCGTGATGGCGCGGTTCATGTCTCCAGTGATGCGGCGTGTGCCGTCGGTGCCGAACTGCACGGTTCCGGCGGTGATGGACGCCAGCCCCGGCTGCTTGCTGACCTGGTTGATGACGCCGCCGGTCGAGCCGCGGCCAAAGGCGACGGAAGACGGCCCCTTCAGCACCTCGATGCTTTCAAGGTCGAACGGGTCACGGTAGTAGCTGCCGAAGTCCCGCATCCCGTCGAGATAGAAGTCGTTGCGGGCGGAGAAGCCACGCAGCGTCAGGTTGTCGCCCTGGGAGCCGGCCTCCCCCGCACCCAGGCTGATGCCAGGCACGTTGCGCAAGGCATCCCGGGTCGTGGTGATGCCCTGGTCGTCAATCAACTGGCGCGGGACGACGCTGATGCTCTGCGGAGTGTCGGTCAGTGGCTGGGTGAAGCGGGTGAGCGAGGGGAGGTTGACTTGGTAACCCTGCCGCTGGCCTGACGCGCCGACCTCGATGGTGGGCAGCTCCATGGAGGCCGCCGCGGCTGCGGGCGTCGCCGGCGCAGCGGTCTGGGCATAGGCGCCATCAAGCGCGCCAAAGTTCGCCAGCGCGGCCGCGCCGACGGCGCCGCTCATCATGGAACGAAGCGGGGGCAGAACCTGCGGCAGCGGATCGGGGGAGGACATAGACAGACCTTCTATTGATAATGATTCTCACTTGCATTCGCATTAACTGGGATCTAAGGCCATTGCAAGCCGGCTCTCACGGGGTACAACGATGTGGAAGATCAGGAAGGCAGCAAAGGCCAGGCTGCCCCCGGAAACGGCTCGCTGCTTCGCCGACCTGCACGCGATGCTTTCAGCCGACAAGGTCGCCGCCTTGACGGGGCCGGACGCCTACGCATGGATCAAGGCCGCCGCCCGACATGGGCTGGCCGAGGCACAGGTTCTCTTGGGACAGCTCTATCTCGACGGCCGGATCGGGCCGTCAGGGGCGGGCCTGGCTTATCTTTGGTTCAGCACCGCCGCGCGGTCCGGCTATCCTCCGGCGCTGAACATGAAGGGTCGCTGTTTGGAGAACGGCTGGGACACAGGAGCGGACCCGGTTGCGGCTGCCGTCTGCTACAAAGCTGCGGCAGACGCAGGGCTCGATTGGGCTCAATACAACTTGGCGAACATGCTCCTCGGCAGCATGGGCATCGCAAGGAGCCGGACGGCAGCTTATGCCTGGTATGAGCGGGCAGCCGCCCAGGGCCATGCCAAGTCAATGAACATGCTGGGGCGTTTCCATGAGGAAGGCTGGGACCGCCCCCGCCAGCCGGGACTTGCGGAGACGTGGTACAGGCGCTCGGCTGAAGGAGGGGACTACCGAGGGCAGTTCAATCTTGGCAGCCTGTTAGCCCAGCATGATCGGCATAACGAAGCAGCCGTCTGGTTCGGATCAGCGCTTCGCAACGGAAGTGCGGACTTCCTGCGTGAGGCGGCTGCGATGCTGGACAAAGGCGGCGATCCAATGTTCCGCACCTTGGCAAAGCAGGCCCTCGCAAGGCGCAAGGCCATGGCTGGATGAAGGATCCGACACAAGGCCGCATGCGGGCTATGCGTCTGAGAATTTATGTTGCCATCGCACAAGCGGCTCAGTGAGGCGGGAGCAATGTTCGGAGCCGTTCTACAGCGCCACTTTCTCCGACCCTTCGCCCGCCACAATCAACATGTCCCTGCCGCCCGCCGCCAACTGCTCCACCTCCGACGCACCAAGGCCGTGCTGGCCATTCTGGGAGCTGCGTAGTGGGGCGCCGATGCTCGACCGAACGCTTGGCTACACTTGCTGGAGCGGTCTGACAGAACCTCCAAGATGGAAGGTCAACGCAGTGCAAAGGTGATTGGGACGGTCAACGTCACGGTCGGGCCCTGCATCTCCGCCGGCATCGGCGGCATCGGCTCAGCACGGTGGATCAACGCCACGGCCTCCTCGTCCAGCGCCGGCGAGCCCGAAGAGCGGACCAGCGCGGCGGACAGCACGTGGCCGGCACGATCCATGGTGAACGTCGCCATCGCAACACCCTGCTCCCCGCGCGAGCGGGCGCTGTCGGGATAGCGCTTCGCCCGTTGCAGCCGGCTGACGAGTTCACCGCGCCAGGTTGGGACCGCGTTGGACGGAGGCGCCGGTGGAGCGGCAGCTGGGATGGCGACTGGGGCGCGTGACGGCGATGCTGGCGCCGCTTGCGCAGGCACTGCTGGTTCTGCGGCCTGGGCAATTTCGCGGCGGGGCGGCATCGGCCTGACTACCTGGCGTGACGGGGCTGGTCGCAGCGGATGCGGCGTAAGCGGCGCCAAAGGCAAAGTCGCCACCTGTGAGATCGGCGGTGGCGGAACCGGCAACGGCGGCGCCTCCGTCGCAACCGCTTCCGGTGGCGGCACTGCGGCGTGAAGCAACTCGGCTGGCGCATCGGCTATCGACGGCTCGGCCGAGGTCAGGGTCTGGGCAGGCTCAGGTGGCGGTGCCACTGCCGCCATCGGCTCGGGCGGGGCAGGTTGCACGGCAAGCGGTGGTGACAGCGAAGCAGGAGGCTCGGCGGCAGGCACCGGGGCGCTCGTCTCCGGGGGCAGTGGCCGGGCCGTCGTATCGGGTGCCGTGTTGACCGTCCGCGTCGGCTCGGGTGCGGCTGCGGTGGACGTGCTTTCTGTCACCGGCCGCTCCGGTGTGGGCGGTGCCGTGGACGCATCGGGGACAGGTGTGAGCTCAACGGTCGCTATGGCCTCGGGCGGCTTGGGTCGGGGTACCAGCCAAAGCAGGGGCACCAACACCGCCAGGTGCAGCGCAGCGGCGACCGACGCCGCTGCCATGGTGATGCTGCGCCGGTGCGGCCGCCCGTGCGTGATTGGGCTGCCAAGGGGAACACCCGGGTGCCCGGCACCGTCTGGCATCAATCAGCGCGCCTGGATCGCGGTTGCCCCGTTCTCACCCTCGGCGATCAGGGATACCCTGGCGACGCCGGCGGCACTGACCCGGCCCATCACTCGCATGACATCGCCGTATGGCACCGCCCGGTCGCCCCGCACGTAGACCGGGGCGTCATTCGCCGCTTGGGTGCGCAAGATGGTCAGCTTGGTGCCCAACTCCGCCTCCGCGACGGCGTCGCGCCCTAGGAACAGCCGTCCGTCCAGGCCCACGGTCACCACCACTGGCGGCGAAGTGTGCGCGACCCGGGCGGCGGAGGTGCGGGGCAGTTGCACCGGTACTCCTACCATCATCATGGGAGCGGCCACCATGAACACGATCAGCAGCACAAGCATCACGTCCACCAGTGGAGTCACGTTCATCTCGGCCATCGGGGCTGCGTCGTCCTCGTCCGAACTGCCCGTGCCCGCTGCCACCATCCCCATGTTGCCTACTCCGCCACATGAAGGTGTTGATGCGACCCGGACGCGACTGGCGGGCGCGACCGCGCCAAGCGGTGCGCCAAGTCGCCCGCTGCGGACAGCGCATCCGACCGGACCACGCCGACGGCAGCCGACAGCCTGTTATAGGCGATCACCGACGGGATAGCCGCGACCAAGCCGATCGCAGTTGCGAACAGCGCCTCCGCAATGCCCGGGGCCACCACAGCCAAGCTGGTATCGTTGCTGGCGGCAATGCCTGAGAACGCGTTCATGATCCCCCAGACGGTGCCAAACAGCCCGACGAACGGCGCCACCGATCCGGTCGTCGCCAGTAGCTGCAGCCCGCCTCCGGCCTGCCGGATACTGCGCCCGAGCGCCTTGCGGGCCGCAGCGTCGATGCGCCCGCGATACTCGCCGTCGGTCTCGCGCTCGCCCTGGCGATCACCCCATTCGGCCAAGCCGGCCCGCAAGGCGGCGGCGGCGAGGTCGTCCGTGTCGCCGGCGGTCGGCGGGATGCGGTCCATTGCCGCCATGCTTGCCAGCCCGTGCACTTCGCGCCGCAGTCGGCGCAGAATGACGAGCTTTTCCACAATCACCGTCCAGCAGGCGAAAGATGCCAGGACGAGCGCCACCATCACCACCTTGACCACGACGTCGGCGGCGAGAAAAAGGCTGAGCGGGGTGAAGTCAGCGGAGGGGTTCATAGGATTGCCTCACTTCTCGAACGTGACGCCAGCAATGCGCGATGCCAGTACGATGCGGTCGGCACAGGCAGAGCGGATGGCAATCTCGCTGCTGCCGCAGGCCAGCACGTCATTCATCAAGACCTGGCCGATGCCGTCGCAGGGCTGGGACGTCACGTCGAATAGCCGCACGACAGTGCGCCCCCCCGGAAGCGGCCCGATGTCGACGGCCAGCCGGCGTGCCGCCACGCCGTCGTGGCCGAACAGCACCAGATCGAGCCGCACCGAGTCGAGCGCATCAGGGCCAGCGTTGTTGGCCACCATCCAGACCCGGCAGGCCAGGTCCCGCGGCTCCAGCCGGTTCAGCTCTAGGCGCAAGGGCATCGGTTGCGCCTCCGCAGCGAAAGGCCCCATCACCGCCCAAAAAATGGCGAGGCCGGCCAAGGTATTGGAAGTGGCGCGCCGGGCCAGTTGGAGGCGGGTGGCGGGGATGGCCAAGGTGTCAACTCCTGAAAGTGGTGCCCTATAGCGATTGCGAGTCATTTGCAACTGGTAGAACTATCGTTGGCAGGGCTATCGAGTGAGTGTTCATGTCGCTTGTTGGATGACCTGGACGAGGTAGTCCCTGTTCCAGCCGGCTCGCTTTCTGCAATTCTTGAAGCTGGTGGTCGGCTTGGCGTAGTGCAGCAGGTTGAGCGCCATGTGCTGGGACTGTTGCAAGATTGGGGGTCAGGCGGCGATAGCCGTTGGCGAGTAAGGGTC
>CAXTDP010000406.1:0-5622 GCA_964242295.1 uncultured Acetobacteraceae bacterium
CGGGCCAGGCCGCCGCCCTGGCCCGCCCGGAACCCGCCGGCGACCTGGTGCGCCGCCTGTGGGCGGAGGCGGAGGCGCTGCTTCCCCCCCGAAGCGATCTGTGACAAGCCCCGTCCATGGATCAGGGTCAGGCAGCAATCACACCCGCACGTCCGGCAGGCGCCGCGCCCATACGCATCGGCGTTGATGGCTTCAACCTGGCGATGCCCAGAGGCACCGGCGTCGCCACCTATGGCCGGGTGCTGACGCAGGCGCTGGCGGCGATGGGGCATCCGGTGGACGTCCTGTATGGCCTGCCCATCGGCCCGCGTACCCCGGCGCTGCTGCGCGAGGTCATCTTCTTCGACAGCCTGGACCAGGAAGGCGGGCGCAAGCCGCCGTGGGTCATGACCCCGCGCTGGGTGCGCGAAGCCCTGGGCGACCTGCAGCCCAGCGCCGCCATCCAGGTTCCCGTCACCGGCCGCGTGCTGTCCGAGGGCTTCCGCAGCCGGATGCCGGCCTATGACCGCATCCTCAACGTCTGGGACCTGTGGGGCCGGGCAGAGCGGCACTTCAAGCGTTGGGGCCGCTTCATGCCCATCAGCATCCCCGACCCGCCGGCCATCATGCACTGGACCTACCCGCTGCCGGTGCTGCTGCAGGGCGCGCGCAACATCTACACGCTGCACGACCTGGTGCCGCTGCGGATGCCCTACACGACGCTGGACAACAAGCGGGCCTATCTCCGCCTGATCCGCGGCTGCCTGCGCTGGGGCGACCACGTGTGCACGGTGTCGGATGCGTCGCGGCGGGACATCATGGACCTGTTCGGGGCGCCGGGAGACCGGGTGACCAACACCTACCAATCCGCCGTGCCGGTCGCGCCGCCGGTGGACGATGCCGGGCTGGAGGAGTGGCTTGCGGGCCTGTTCGGGCTGCAGCGGGACGGCTACTTCTTGTTCTTCGGCGCGCTGGAGCCGAAGAAGAACGTCGGGCGGCTGCTGGAGGCTTACCTGGCGTCCGGCATCCAAACGCCCCTGGCCGTGGTCGGCGGACGCGCCTGGAAGTCGGAAGGCGAGATGCGGCTGGTGCAGGGGGCAAACGGCGGCAAGGGCGGCGACTCCGGATTCGCCTCCTCCGAACGGGTGCGGCAGTTCGAGTATATGCCCCGGTCTTGGCTGACCGGGCTGGTGCGCGGCGCGCGTGCGGTGGTGTTCCCGTCGCTGTATGAAGGATTTGGCCTGCCGGTGCTGGAAGCGATGCAGCTTGGCACCCCGGTCATCACCAGCACGGAAAGCAGCCTGCCGGAAGTTGCCGGCGAGGCCGCGTTGCTGGTGAACCCCTACGACACCGGCGCCATCGCCGGGGCGATGCGGGCGCTGGACGGTGACCCGGCGCTGCGTAGCCGCCTGTCAAAGGCCGGGTTGGAGCAGTCAGCGCGGTTCGCGATGCCTGAGTACCAGGCGCGATTGCACCGACTGTATGCCTCGGTCCTGGCGGGTCCTGCTGGGATGCCGATCGTGGCGCCAGACCGAGGCGAGTAGCATCTGGCCCGGCCACCGCAGAGTCGGGCAGAAAAGTGGACTGCCTTCTGCCGGCGAAGAATGCCGCGGCATAGCGGAAGACACCGCGCTTTTCCGCCCTACAGGTTGTTGTAGATACCCACCGCTTCCTCGACGCTGTCGCACATTTCCAATTGGCTGTTGTGGATGACGGCGGCGGTGTCGCAGACGTCGCGGATGAAGCTCATGTCGTGCGACACGATCACCAGGGCACGATCCGCCCGCTTCTCGAACAGCTCCTCTTGGCAGCGGCGGAAGAACCGCTGGTCGCCCACCATGATGACCTCGTCAATCAGGTAGCACTCGAACTCGATGGCGATCGTCAGCGCGAACGCCAGTCGGGCACGCATCCCCGACGAGTAGGTCTTCACCGGCTCGGTCAACTGATGGCCCAGCTCAGAGAAGTCGTCCACGAAGTCCCGGGTATCCTGGTAGTCCAGGCCATAGATGCGGGTGATGAACTTCAGGTTGTCCAGCCCGGTCAGGCTGCCCTGGAACGCGCCGCCGAAGGCAAGCGGCCAGGACACGGACATGGTGCGCTCGACCTTGCCGGCCGTCGCCAACTCCACCCCGCCGATGATCTTGATCAGCGTTGACTTGCCGGCGCCATTGCGGCCCAGCACGGCGATCTTCTGGCCCGGCGCCACGTCCAGGTTCACCCCATCGAGCACACGCCGCATGCCGCGCCCGGCGACGTGATACTCCTTTACGACGTTAATGCAGTGGATCATGGCATGTCGGTTGCGGGCCGGCGCCTGCGACGGCGCCGGCGGCAGGGCTACATCGTCCGATGCTCGCGGGCCCCGGCGGCCAGCAGCGTGCCAATGATGTAAAGCCCGAACAACGTGGCGAACACGATCGCCACATCGGCGAAGCGCTTCGGATAGGCCGCGTAGTCCGCCTCGTTCGGCTTTACGATCTCGTCCAGATACAACTGCTGCCGTTCAGCATTCATCCGCGCCGTATCCAGGAAGATGACAGCGGATGACAACTGCCGCTCAGCGAAGTCGCGCTGCAGGGTGAGCAGGTCGAACTCAGTCATCTGCGGCACCATGCTCTTATCCGACCCGGTGATCCGTGCCCGCGCCGTGTCAATCTGCTTCTGCATGACGTCGATGCGGTTCTGGATGTCCGGGATCAGCGGGCTTTGCGGGGCCTTCTGCATCAGGGTCCCAAGCTGCGTCTTGGACGCCGTGACCCGATTCGTCATGTCCTGGATGGCGGCCAGCGGCGCTGCCGACTGCTTGTTGGGGTCCAGCACCGACTCGCGGTTGCGGAAGGCTGCGAGGTCGGTGGCCACCCGCTGCATGCGGGCCTCGGCATCAGCCACCTCGCTGCGGGCCTCCTTCATGGTGGTATCGCGCTGGCGGTCGTTCATGCGGTTGACCAGGTGCTCGCCGCCAGCCAACAGGGCACGGGCGATGGTTGCGGCGTCGTCGGCGCGGAATGCCTTGACCGTCAGCGCAGTAACGCCGGTGGTGCTGTCGTAGGACACGTCCACATGCCGCAGGTAGTGCTTGAACAAGTGCTCGTTCGTCGCGCCGAGGAACGGCAGCGGGAAGGCGGAAAGCGGGTCGGCCTCCGGACGGGCGAACAGCTCGCGTATGTCAACGGCGCGCCCAAGCTCCTCCAGGGCGTCGCGTGACAGGATATAGTCCTGGACGGCGAAGGTATCGTCCTGCGCCCGGCTTACGCCCGCGCCCTGCAACAGGCTGCTGAGCATGCTGGGGGACTGTGAGGCCGCGCCGCGGACGACGAACTTCGCCTCCGACACATACTGGTTGGCGGCAAACCCAAATTCATAGACGCCCGCACCGACCGTTGGCGCCACCACGAACAGGAACAACGGCAACCGGCGGCGAACGCGTGACCAGAAGCTTGGCCGTGGCGGAGGCGCCCGGCGTGGTTGAAAACGCCGGAGCTGCGGCTCGGCGTGGGAGACCTGCGCGTTCAATCCATCCATGCTTAACCTATACGGGGTGCAGTGCAGCGAAATCAACCGAAGCTTAGCCAGGGACGGCGGGGCGTTGCAGGATGCACACGGCAGGACGTTCCGATGCGACGTGCCGCGTGTCTGCCCTGTTCGCGCCGGGCAGGCGGGATTACAAGCAACGATGTGACACATTCCCGCGATTCCCGGCCCTTGGCGCCCGGCTCCCAGGTTCCGGCCAATGCGCCCGGCGGCCGGTTCCGCTGGTCCTCCCGCGTTGCCGCAGTCCCTGTTGCCTGCCGGTCCTTCCACCGCCGCCGGGCCGCAGCACTTCTGTTGTGCGCCGCCGTCCAGGCGTGCAGCGCCTTGCCGACCAGCACGCCGGAGGAGCGGCAGGTCTTCAAGGCCGAGCAGTCCGCCGCCAACAGCATCGGGTTCCGCATCGTGAACCTGGCGCCGGAAACGGTGGCGGCCCTCAGCCTGGCGCCAACCGACGACCTGCGCGCGTTGGACGCCCTGGGCCGCCCGCGCCGGGCGGACGCCATCGGCGTCGGGGACGTGCTGAGCATCTCGGTGTTCGAGGTCGGCACGAGCCTGTTCGGAGCGGCATCCGGGTCGGAGCCTAGCACCGAAACCGGCGGCACCTCGGTCAACCCGCTCACCCCCGGGGCAGCGCGCCACACGATTCCTGGCCTGCAAGTCGAGGCGGGCGGGATGATCAACTTCCCGTATGTCGGGCGCATACGCGCCGCCGGGCGCACGCCGTCCGAACTGGCGCGGATCATCGAGGGCGGGCTGAAGAGCAAGAGCACGGACCCGCAGGTGGTCGTATCGCTCGCAAACAACCTGAGCAGCACCGTGTATGTGTCTGGAGACGTGGAGAAACCGGGCCGCGTGCCCCTGACCCTAGGGCATGAGCGGCTGCTGGACGTCATCGCCATCGCGGGCGGGCCGAAGCGGACGGACTACGACACCTTCGTTCAGGTGACGCGGGGCAACACGACCTCGCGTATCCTGCTGCAAGCCCTGACGCAGCAGCCGCGGCAGGACATCACCCTGATTCCCGGCGACCGGGTGCAGCTCCTGTACAAGCCCCGCAGCTTCACCGCCTTCGGCGCCAGCCAGAAGGTGGAGCAGATACCGCTGAACACCGCCAACGTCTCGCTGGCCGAGGGCATCGCCCGCACCGGCGGCCCGGACAACGGGCGCGCCGACGCCAACGCGGTGTTCCTGGTCCGCTACGAGGCGCCGGCGGTGGCCCGGCGGCTGGGCCTGCAGGTGCAGCCGGCCGGCACGCCCGTGATGTATCGCGTGGACCTGCTGAACCCCACCAACTACTTCCTGACCACCAAGGTGGCGATGCGGGACCAGGACGTGCTGCTGGTCGCCTCGGCGCGCACGGACCAGATCAACAAGCTGTTCGGGTTGGTGAGCGCATTCTTCACGCCGGTGCTGGTCGGGCGCTCGGTGTCGCAGTAGCGATGCGGACAGGTTGATGCCCTGGACCCGCAGGCCGTTGATGCCGGTGCTGGCGGGAGCGCACCTGGCGCTGCAGGGATAAAACCGCTGTCCGGAGCAGCCCTGGCGCCCGAGGCTGCTCTCCCAGGCGGGCGCCTCGCCCCCGCCAGGGCTACGCCGGTCCTCGCGGGCTTGGCCATGTTCGTGGTGGCCCTGTTCGTCCCGGGCGTGCTGAACGACGCCGACACGTTCTGGCACATCAAGGCGGGCGAGTGGATGATCGCCCACGGCGCGGTGCCGCACACCGACCCGTTCTCCTACACCCGGGCCGGCGCCCCCTGGGTTGCGCATGAGTGGCTGGCGGAGGTTGCGTTCGCGCTGGCCTTCCGCGCCGCAGGGTGGGGCGGGGTGGTCACGCTGACGGCGTTGGCTGCCGGCGCGGCGTTCTTCCAGCTTGCGCGGCACCTCGCCCGCTGGCTGCCGGTTCCGGCGGTCCTGCTGCTTTCCCTTCTGGCGGCGTCCTGCGTTGCGCCTGGCCTGCTGGCCCGGCCGCACATCCTGGCGCTGCCATTCTTCGAGGCCTGGGTGGCGGGGCTGTTCATCGCACGGGCGAGGGGAGGGGCGCCGTCGCCCTGGCTCCTGCCGGTGATGTGCATCTGGGCGAACCTGCATGGCGGCTACATGCTCGGGCTG
>CAXTDP010000407.1:0-5622 GCA_964242295.1 uncultured Acetobacteraceae bacterium
GCGTGGCGACGATGTTCCAGCGGTCCATCTGGCCCTGGTTGATCTGCTGCGTGCCGTGATACAGGCCAGTGGTGTCACCCAGGCCAACCGTGTTGGCGGTGGCGAACAGGCGGAAGCTCGGATGCGGCTTGATGACGCGGTTCTGGTCCAGCAGGGTCAGCCGCCCCTCAACTTCCAGCACGCGCTGAATCACGAACATCACGTCTGGCCGGCCCGCGTCATACTCGTCGAACACCAGGGCGCAGGGATGCTGGAGCGCCCAAGGCAGGATGCCCTCGCGGAACTCGGTGACCTGCTTGCCATCCTTGAGAACGATGGCGTCCTTGCCGATCAGGTCTATGCGGCTGATGTGGCTGTCGAGGTTCACCCGGATGCAGGGCCAGTTCAGGCGAGCCGCCACCTGCTCGATATGCGTGGACTTGCCGGTTCCATGATAGCCCTGGATCATCACCCGGCGATTGAACGCAAAGCCCGCCAGGATCGCCAACGTCGTTTCACGGTCGAACTTGTAGGCGGGATCACGCTCCGGCACGTGCTCCGTATGTTCGGTGAACGCAGGCACGTCCATGTCCATGTCCAAGCCGAACATCTCGCGCGCGCTGACGGTCGTGTCGGGGACGCTGGGGGGCGGAGCCGTCCGCAGGATGGCAGGGGAGGGAATGTCGTTCATTGGCCTGGAGTATCCTGTGCAGTGTCCCAAAGGGAGGGTTTGGCCGGGCAGGCCCGTATAGACCGCCTGAACGCAGTTGCGAAGTTAACCCGCGGCGGCCATGCGGGGTTCTGCCGTCAGATGCTGACGTATGGCAGCATACGCAAGATTGATCGTCTTCAACCTTTCTTCTGAGGCACGGTCGCCGCCGTTGGCGTCGGGGTGGTGGCGCTTAGCCAGTTCCTTGTAGCGCGTCTTCAGCGCATCCAGCGATACCGGCCAGTCCAGGCCCAGGGCCTGCATCGGCTCCCGCAGGGCAGCCGGCACGGCGGGATGGACCGGGGACGCGCCATTGCTCGCAGGACCGCCGCGGCCGATGCGGCCGGCGTGCAGGATGTGCATGGGGTCCTGCAGCAGCGCATCGTCCACGGCCTGCTTGCCCAGGGAGCCCAACGGCCAGGTCGGGCGCTGCCAGCCGGTGTCGGCGCGGGTCTGCGCCTCAATCTGGCCCGGCGTCATTCCCTTGTAGAAGTCCCAGCCGGCGTTGTACTCGCGGACGTGCTCCAGGCAGAACCACCAATACTGGTTCAGCTCGGTACGAGACTTGGGTGCGCGGTATTCACCGGCGCAGGAGCAGCCGGGCATGTCGCAAGGACGGCCCGGCGCGGCCGGGTCGGGCGCAAAGGCCCGTGGTCGCGTGGATCGGGTCATCGTCTATATATGTGCGCCGTCATGGTGTGGGGGCAAGTGCCCCTTGGGGCGCTCCGCACGCTTCCCAGGGCCATGCTGCCGGGCTAAGCCAGCGCCATGTCAGACACCCGCGCCGACCGCATCCGCTCCGCCCTTGCCACCTTGGACCCGGCGCTCGTGGCCGTACAGGACGACAGCAGCAAGCACGCCGGGCACATGGGGGCGCAGCCCGGCGGGGAAACGCATTACAGCGTGCTGGTGGTGGCGGAGGCGTTCGCCGGGCTGGGGCGGGTGGCGCGGCACCGGATGGTGAATGCGGCGCTCGATGGCGAGTTCGCGGGCGGGCTCCATGCATTGTCACTGGTGCTGCGGACGCCGGCCGAACATGGGGCGGGCTAGGTTTCGGACTTTGCCCGGAGCTTTGGTTTAAAAACGACCTGCGTCTCGCAAAGGTTCTGTGGGTTGCAACGCCGTATTTGCTGCGGCTCAGTGCCGGTTTGAAAATGCGCGGCACTGAGCCGGCTGGCATGGTTTTCTGAACACCGGAGCGGAACACGCACCCGGCCCGTGCGCTCCGCCCAACGTCTTCGTTGTCCGCCCAACGTCTTCGTTGGGCGTGGGGAGCACGAGAAGGCCAGGTTCAGACGGACAGCGCAACGGCATGGTCAAACGGACACTCAAACGCTGGCATGGCCAAGCTTGCTGACGACGCGCAGTGCTGCATTGGAGTGGTGCAGCCGCGGCCATGACCGTATGTCGCGGGACTGCGAAGGTTCCAGAACCGGCGGGTGGCGGCGCCAGGCACTGGCGGTTGCTGGGTCGTTCGGCAATACGAAATCTATTGGAAAACTTCATTGACATAATCTTACTTGACTGGCGTTTCAATTGATTCAGAATTCGCGCAGCGCCAAAAGCCAGGGCGTCGTGCCCAGGGTTTTCGAGATGCAGCAGTCTAGATCACAATGCGCCGCCTTACACTGCTTGCCCAATCTGGATGGGCCCGACTGCAATCCGCAATGCGGCGACATGCTGGCCCATGCCGCGCGGGGTGGGCCTATGTGTGACCCGGACGGGCATGTCGGTAGAAATCACCGAACTCAAACGTACTGAGGAACGGCAGCGCTTGATGATGTACGAGCCGAACCATCGCGTGAAGCAAACGCTGGCCACCGTGCGGTCCATCGCCATGCAGACGCTGCGTGGCGGTGATCCGGCTGTTCGCCAAGTCCCTGATGCACGGCTGCAGGCTTCGGCCGCCGCGCACAATGTGTTGACGCGCACAAGCTGGGAAGAAGCGGAGTTGGATGATGCCGTGGCTGGCGCCCTCGCTCCGGACGGCGGGCGGGACAATGGACGGCTCCATGTGTCCGGACCGCCGGTGCGGCTGCAGCCGCCCGCTGCCCTGGCCTTGGCGACAGGGCTGCATGAATTGGCGGCGAACGCCCTTAAGCACGGCGCCCTCTCGTCGGCCGCACCCGAGGGCTGGGTTGATCTGCGCTGGGCCAAGTCGGATGGCCGAATGCACCTGGTATGGTCTGAGCACGGCGGTCCACCCGTGACGCCGCCGTCGCGACGCGGTTTCGGCACGCGCCTTGTCGAGCGCACCCTGGCCCGGGGCCTGGGCGGGACGGCCGAAATCGCGTTCGATCCGGCAGGCGTGACATGCACCGTTGACGCGCCGCTGACCGAGGTAGCTGCGTCTATAGAGGTCACGCCATTCCCGCGTGTAGCCGGCGGAGCGGGACAGTGATGGCGGGAGATAGCCTGACCGGGCTGCGGGTCCTCGTCGTGGAAGACGAGGCGCTGGTCTCGATGCTGATCGAGGATTTCCTGGAGGAACTGGGCTGCGAAGTGGTCGGCGTGGCATCGCGTCTCGAAGATGCGATGGAGAACGCACGCACGCTGGAATTGGATGTTGCGGTGCTGGACGTGAACTTGGCCGGGCGCCTGAGCTATCCGGTCGCCCAAGCGTTGCGCGCCCGCGGCGTGCCGGTGGTGTTCGCGACGGGTTATGGGACCGAGGGTTTGCCGGCTGATCTGCAACAGGCTGCAGTGCTGTCAAAGCCGTTCCGCCAGGAGCAGCTCGCCAAGGCGCTGAGCGACATGCAAACCCGGTTGTAGGCGCCGGCCGGCCTACTCCGCTGCCGGCCCGGTGTAGAACGCCGGCCACTGCCGCTGCACCACCGGGCTGTCCGGCGCATAAGCCAGGCAGGTGCCCAGCATCATCGGCTTGCCCGCCGTTTCAGTCGCGTTCTGCGCGGCATCCGTGGCAGGCGGGCGCTTGCTCCGCACGGCATACAGCGTCTGGAATGCCACCGTCCCCATCTGGCCCAGCAATTCCCGCAGGTGCGTGCAGCCATGCACGCCGCCCACCCGCTCGTTGGCTGCCTTGATGAAGCCGCGGCCGATCCTCAGCCCCGCAAGCCGCGCGAAGTTCGGCGCAGCCGACGGGCAGATGGCGTAGGGGCCATATTCCGTAGCCGCCTCGAACTCGGTGATGACCATGTCCTCCGATACGGTCATCCGCGCCAGCATCCCGTGCAGCGGGACGCCCGGCTCGATCAGGCCGCGATCATGGTTGCTGAACGGGTAGGACTTCGTGTCGGTCAGCCGCGCCTCGATGTCGTAAAGCCCGTCAGCCCGGCGGTAGCCGTGCAGTTCGATGGCGCGTGTGTGCAGCAGCTCGCGTTCGGCAGGCGGGCTGAGTGGCATCGGTGCTCTCCCTAGATGAAGCGCGCCAGCCGCACGGCGGTATGGCCGCGGCTGGGGCGCAGGCTGGGCATCACCAGCAGGCAGTCGTCATGTGGGGTGCGTATCTCCGCCGTGCCATCCAGCGCGATCAGCGTATTGCGCCGCGGCACGACGTGGCCGCCGCGGAACGACTGCAGGAAGGTGAAGCCGCTAGTCGCCGCGGTGATGGTCGTCGTGACCTCCGCCCGGCGCACCGTGTCCGGCGGCGGAGCCGGCACGTCGGCCTGCCCGGTCTGGTGCAGCAGCGCATCCACGCAGGCCTGCGCCACGGCCACGGTGCCGGGTTGCCAGTGCTGCCCGGCCTCCACCAGGCAGGCGATACTGTCGCCCGCTCCGGTAAAGTGCGGGTAGTCTATCAGGCGCGGCCCAGTGGCATGGCCGGTGTCCGCCACGACCAGCCCCGGCACCCCGAGCGCCGACGCCAGCGCCAGGCCGCGCGGAGTGGGGCCGGACAGGATCAGCGGGTCGGACGGCCACAGCATGGAGTGCAGGTCCAGCAGCACGTCCACCGTTTCCATCAGCGGGCGCAGCTCCCGTGCCCGGTCCAGCTCGCAGCTCCGGCGCGGCCCGTCCAGCACCGCCGGGTTCCAAAGGCGGTTCATGTCCTCGTCCAGGAAGCGGGACGCGGTGGGATGCTCCAGGTCCCAGCGCGCAAACGCCGCCAGGTTGGCGAAGCCGAGGGTCAGGCTGCCCCGCAGCGGCCGGACGCCGGCGCGCATCATGCGGTCCAGCACGACGGCGCCGGCAATCTCGTTGCCATGCAGCAGCGCCACCAGCGCCACATGCGGACCCGGTTGGGCGGAGCCGAAGGTAGTGAAGCCCGCCACCCCGGTGTTGCCCGCGATCCAGGGCTGGATGTCCGGCGGCAGCAGGTCCACTGCGAAGTGCGGCACGCCGGCCGGGTCGGTCACGCCGCCATCCGGGCCGCCAGGCGGCGGATGAAGTCGTCGCACGCCGCAAGCTCGGACGCGGCGATCCATTCGTCGGGCTGGTGCGCCTGGGCGATGTCGCCGGGACCGCACACGATCGTCGGGATGCCCGCGGCCTGGAACACCCCGGCCTCGGTGCCATAGCTGACCTTGCCCGTGCTGTTGGACCCCGTGAGCTGCCGGACAAGTCCGGTCAGCTCGTGCGCCTGGTCGAGCGACAGGGCCGGCACGTCGTTCAGGACGGCGAAGGTGAAACCTGCCGCGGGATCAACGGCGCGCATCGCCGGGGCGATCTGCGCCTCAACGTGGCGGCGCAGGCGGTCCAGCTCGGCGCCGCGGTCGGTGGCGGGGATGCCGCGATACTCCACCTCGAACCAGGCGTGCTCCGGGATCATGTTCAGGGCGCCGCCGCCGGTCATGACGCCGACGTGGACGGTGCTGTGCGGCGGGTCGAAGCCGTCCTCGAACGGACCTTCGGCAGCGATGCGCCGGGCGTCGGCGGCAAGCGAGCCGCGCAACCGCGGCAGCTCCTTGGTCAGGCGGTCGACGGTCTCGACCACGTTGGCGCCGGGCTGGCGCTGGACGTCGATGATGACGGCGGGA
>CAXTDP010000408.1:0-5622 GCA_964242295.1 uncultured Acetobacteraceae bacterium
CTGCGCATGGCCGCCGACTATGCCGAGGGCAGGGGCGACGCCGCGCTGCTGTCGCTGCTGGTGCAGACCGCCGAGCGCTGGTACGGGGCCGATGCGGACTGCCCGGCCTGGGATGAGCCGGGCGGGGACGATTTCCAGTCGCCTGCGCTGATCGAGGCCGAATGCATGCGGCGGCTGCTCCCGCCCGGGCGCTTCCTGCCGTGGTTCGAGCGCTTCCTGCCGCGGCTCGCCGAGCGGCAGCCGGCAACGCTGTTCCATCCGGCAGCCGTCACCGACCGCAGCGATGGCAAGATCGCCCACCTCGATGGCCTGAACCTCAGCCGCGCCTGGTGCTTCCGCGCCCTGGCCGGCGCCCTCCCGGCAGGGGACGCCAGGGCAGGCGCCATGCGGGACGCGGCGGAGCGCCACCTGCACGCCAGCCTGCCGCATGTGTCTGGGGACTACATGGGGGAACACTGGCTCGCCAGCTTCGCCCTGCTGGCGTTGGACGCGTGAAGGGGAAGCTGCCCCGCACGCTCGCGGCCAACACCGTCGTGCTGCATGCGGGCTGCTGGCCCTGCTCCTGGCGACGGTGTCCGTGCCGGCCGCGCGTGGCGATACCCGTGAGGTGCTGTCCGGCCTGGTCGGCCGCAGCAAGGCGGAGGTGATCCGCCGCCTCGGCCCGCCATCTAACGCCGTCACCACCATTGATGGCGAGCGGCTGTTCTACGAAACGCTGGACGCGGGCCGGATCGGCGACCGGAGCGGGCAGGAAACACGCGCCAACGAGCCGAGCAGGCTTGGCCCATTCCCCCGGACCTACTCCTTCCGCTGCAAGACGGAGGTGGTGATCCGGGACGGGCGGGTGCAGGCGTTCAACCGCAGCGGCAACGACTGCCGTCAATAGGCGTTGCCCCCGGGTGTTCCGGGCGCCGTTGGTTGCCGCATTGCCTGGCGCCAAACCCCTGGGATCGCATCCCACCTGTCCCTGAACCCTGCCCGCACTTGGGGGCTGGGGTGCGCGCTAGCCAGCACGCGCAGGCCGCCCAGCACCCCATGCGCCGCGCCTGCCGTCCGCCCCACCAGCACCGCCGTATCCAGCGCGGGCAGCAGCGGGAGCAGCCCGGCCAACGCTGCCAAACCCGCGGCGCGCTCCACCCCTGTGACTGCCGTGGTGCCGTTCCACCAGGGCACCAGGTTCCACAGCACCGTTTCGCTTCGCGTCAGCCCGGCCTGCGCCATGAAGGCGCGGATCGCCGCCGCCGTGGGCGTGTCGTTGTCGCGGCTGACAAAGCCGCCGGGGTGGATGCCTGGCCCCGGCTTTTCCAACAGGAACAGCACGCGCGCCGCCGTGCCGCCGTCCAGCGGGTCCAAGTCCGGCACCATCACGTTCGGACTTCGCAGCCCGGCGGCATAGGCGGCCAACGGCGCGAGGTGGGGCAGGGACAGCAGCGCCCGCCGCCGCTCCCGTTCCGCCGGGTCGCCCAGGACACCTCGTGTCGTGTTGGCCATGGAGGCTATCGCGCATCCTGCATCAAGGGGACGGCGCCGCGGGCCGGGTCATGTTCGGCCTCGGTGTGGCGGGCGTCTCAATGCCGCGGACCGGGTGCGTGCCGCCGTCCGTGTCGGCCAAGTGTTCCATCATCCTGTGCCGCCGCCCCATCCCATCATACATGCGTTTGAAATGAATGGTTGAAAGCGTTGCATTGCACCGGACCGATATAGAAGCCCTGCACCCCTGACTGTTTCTGACCTTTCACCACAGGCCCTGTGTCCCTCTGCATGGTAGCGCTTTACTCGTGCCCGCCCTCACCCGGGCTGCGGCGGGAGTGGGCGGCATGAAGGTCTCGGTAGTCATCCCAGTATTCAACGAGGCCGAGGGGCTGCCCTCCCTGTATGCCACGCTCCGTGCCGCGCTGGACCCGCTGCTGCACCTGTCCGAGGTCGTGTTCGTGGATGACGGCTCCCGGGATGGCTCCGCCGACCTGCTGGAGGGTTTCGCGCTCACCGACCCGCGCATCTGCGTCATCCGCCTGCGCCGCAACTACGGCCAAACCTCCGCGATGATGGCCGGCTTCCAGCAGGCGACCGGCGACGTCATCATCCCCATGGACGCCGATGGGCAGAACGACCCGGCCGACATCCCGCTGCTGCTCGCCAAGCTGGAAGAAGGATACGACGTGGTCTCCGGCTGGCGCCGGCAGCGGGAGGACAAGGCGCTGACGCGGCGCCTGCCGTCCGTCCTCGCCAACCGGCTGATTTCGGCCGTCATGGGCGTGCACCTGCACGATTATGGCTGCACCCTGAAGGCCTACCAGCGCGACGTGCTGGAGGGGGTGCGGCTGTATGGGGAAATGCACCGCTTCATCCCGATCTTCGCATCGTGGGAGGGCGCGCGGGTGGCGGAGGTGCCGGTGCGGCACCATGCCCGGCGGTTCGGCTATTCCAAATACGGCCTGGGCCGGGTCGTGCGGGTGCTGTTGGACCTGCTGACGCTGTTCTTCATCGGCCTGGCACTGGACCGTCCGATGCAGTTCTTCGGCAAGGTCGGCGTCGGCGCCTTGGCGGCCTCCCTGCTGGCGCTCGCTTGGGCGCTGGTGCTGCGCCTCGGCGGCACGTCCCTGATCCAAACGCCGCTGCCGCTGCTGGCCGCAACGCTCGGCCTGTCCGGCGTGCTGTTCCTGCTGCTGGGCATCATGGCGGAAATCATGAGCCGCACCTACTTCGAGGCGCAGGGCAAGGCGCCCTACAAGATCCGGTCCGTCACGCATCACGAGGCCACGCCGCCGCGCCTTGTCGCCGTGAGCCGTTGGTAGATGTGCGGCATCGCCGGGTTCTCGGCGCCGGGCAGGGACGCCCGGCCGCAGTTGCAGGCCATGCTGGACGCGGTGGCGCACCGCGGCCCCGACGGGTCCGGGCTGTTCGTGGACGCGGGCGTGGCGTTCGGCCACTGCCGGCTGGCGGTCATTGACCCCGCCGGCGGCGCCCAGCCCCGGGTTGACCCAGCGTCTGGGGACGCGCTGACCTTCAATGGCGAGATCTACGGCCATCGCGCCCTGGCCGATGACCTCCTGCGGTCCGGCGTCACCCTGCGCGACCGGTGCGACACCGAGGTGCTGTTCCAGTTGATCCGGCGCGACGGCATCCGGGCTGCTGTCAAGCAGGCCGGCGGCATGTTCGCCTTCGCCTATCGCGATGGCCACAGCGGCGACATCTACCTGGTCCGGGACCGCTACGGCGAGAAGCCGCTGTACTATGGCGTCGCCAGGGGGCAGTTGGTGTTCGGATCGGAGGCCGGCGCCGTGCTGGCCCATCCGGCGTTCCGGGACGCTGCGCCGGACCTTGCCGCTGCCTACCAACTGCTGCAGTTCGAGTATGTGCCCGGCGGGTTGTCGGGCTGGACCGGCATCCGCAAGCTGCGGCCCGGCACGATGCTGCACTTCACCAATGGACGGGCCAGTCTGGCGGAATACTGGCGCCCGCAGGTTGGGGGCGGCCCGGCTGTCGGCGACGGCGAGGCGGCCGACCGGCTGGACACCCTGTTGCAGGATGCGGTCGCACGGCAATGCGTCGCCGACGTGCCGCTCGGCGTGTTCCTGTCGGGCGGGTTGGATTCCAGCCTGCTGACGGCTCTGGCGGCGCGCTGCAACCCGGGGATCACGGCGTTCACCGTCCAGGTCGGCGGGCGCGGCTATGACGAAACGCCCCATGCCGCCGCGGTCGCCCGCCACCTCGGGGTCGCGCATGAGGTGGTGCGGCTGGAGGATGCGGATGTGCGGGATGCCGCCGCCGGGGTGGAGGCGTCCTTGTCCGAGCCGCTGGCCGACCCGTCCCTGCTGCCGGCCTGGCTGATGTGCCGGGCGGCGCGGGCGCGGATGAAGGTGGCGCTGGGTGGGGATGGCGCGGACGAGGTGTTTGCAGGCTACCCCAACTTCCAGGTGCAGCGCCTGGCCGGGCTGATGCAATGGTTGCCGGCCGCTTCTGGCGCCGCATTGTCCGCTGCGCTGGCGAGGCTGCCGGCGAGGGCCGCATACATGTCGCTGCCGTTCCGGCTGGCGCAACTGTCCCAGGGCTTCGGCCAGGTCCCGGCGCGGCAGTCCGCCTATTGGATGGCGCCGTTCGGCCGGGCCGGCATGGCCCGGCTGTGGGCGGCGGACGTGGACCAGGATGCGTTGCGGGACGGCGCGTTCGCAGCGCTCGGCCCGCAGCTCGGCGGCGGCGTGGACGGGCTGCTGCACGGCTTCCTGACGGGCTACTTGCCGGATGACATCCTGATGAAGACCGACCGTGCCGCGATGTTCCATGGGCTGGAGGTGCGGGCGCCGTTCCTGGACCGCGCCTTCGCCGAGTATGCCTGCGCCCTGCCCACCCGGCACAAGCTGCGCGGCCGCACGGCCAAGTGGGCGTTGAAGCAGGTGGCACGCCGCTATCTGCCCGACGCAATCGTGGACCGCAGCAAGCATGGCTTCGGCATTCCCATCGGCCCCCTGCTGCGTACCTCCCTGCAGGAGCGCCTGCGCGACACCGTCCTGTCCCGCAGCAACCCGGCCGCGGCATGGTTCCGGCATCAGGAGCTGGAGCGCCTGGTGCAAATGCATCTGTCCGGCGCCCGGGACCACGGCAAGCCGCTATGGGCGCTGCATGTGCTGTTCACCGTCGCAGGCAGGCGGCGCGAGTCTCCGAGCACCGTGCCGGCCCTGACGGGTGCGGACCGGTCCCTGGCGGAGTTGGGCATATGACCAGGTCCGTTGCAGCGGCGTCCCTTCGGGACACGGCCGGCTCGCCCGAGCGGTTCGGCTATGAGTGGGGCTCCTATTCGGACCTTCTCCCGGTTTACGAGGAGCAGTTCCGCCGTTGGACGCCTGGGATGCCGCGGGAGGGCTGGGCGGGCAAGACCTTCTTGGATGTCGGCTGCGGCATGGGGCGCAACAGCCACTGGCCGATGACGTATGGCGCTGCCGGCGGGGTTGCGGCGGACCTGGACGAGCGCTCCCTGGCGGCGGCCCGGCACACGCTGGCCCCGTTCCCGGCAGTGGAGGTCGTGCGCGCCAGCGCATATGAGCTGTCCTACCAGGACCGCTTCGACATCGTGTTCTCCATCGGGGTGATCCATCACCTGCAGGACCCCGGTCTGGCGCTGTCACGCATGGTGCAGGCCGCACGGCCCGGCGGACAGGTGATGGTTTGGGTGTACGGGGCGGAGAACAACCGCTGGCTGACGGCCGGGTTGAACCCGCTGCGGCGGGCATTGTTCAGCCGGTTGCCGTTGGGGCTGGTGCATCACCTGTCGCTGTACCCGGCGGGGCTGCTGTGGCTGCTGTTGCGCCTGGGGGTGCGGCCGATCAGCTATTTCCGGCTGATCGCCAGGTTCGGCTTCCCGCATCTGCGGTCCATCGTGTTCGACCAGATGCTGCCGCGCATCGCCCATTACTGGACCGGGGCGGAGGTGACTGCGCTGATGGATCGGGCCGGGCTGCAGGATGTGCGGCTGGACTGGGTGAACGAGATGTCCTGGGCCGCGGTCGGCACGAAGCCGGGCGTAATTAGCAGATGAAAAGGCGGGGCGAACTGAGGATTTTGGAGTGGCTTCCTAGCAGCCTGTCGGAGTGAGGTTGCGAGCGTTTTTGCGCGCCTGGGCTCATC
>CAXTDP010000409.1:0-5616 GCA_964242295.1 uncultured Acetobacteraceae bacterium
GGATAGGCCAGCACTGGCGGGCTGTCACGCAGGTCCAGTCGGCAGCCGACCACCAGGCGCACGCCGGCCTCTGCGGCACGGGCATGAGCGCGTGCGGTGCCGGCCAGGGTGTTGCGGTCGGTGACGCCGAGGGCAGCCAGGCCGAGCGCCTTGGCCGTGAGGAGCAACTCCTCGACGTGGCTGGCACCGCGCAGGAAGGAGTAGTTGGTCGTCACCTGCAGCTCGGCGTAGGAAACGCCAGTCGCCGGCGGCACGAGCGTCAGCGGCCTAGGTGTGCAGCCCCTACCTTTGTCAGCCCTTGTGCGGGTGCTTGTGGCCGCTGGTGGACGGAGCCTCAACCGCGGGTCGACGCATCAGCACGTAGCCAGACTGCTGCAGGTGCCGGACCAGGCGCTCGGCTGTCACCCGCGCCATCACGTCGTCGGCGGTGTGCACCCGCCTCCGGCCCTCGTAGCGCAGCGCGAAGGACAGGCTGTCCTCCAGTTCGCCGATGGTTGCGGGATGCAGGGTGCGCTTGTCGTCGTCGGTCATGGCGTTGCCTGTCCCCCATGGTGCCGCATGGCAGGACAGAACATAGTAGGAACAAACGCGCGCGGGGAAGAGCTTTCTACAAATCCTGACAACACGCACGCTCGGGCGGAACGAGCCGACCAGGGTGGACGTCCGGCACGGCCGCTGGCCTCACCTCGGCTGTACCGTCCTGGTCTCTACGCTGTCTGGACGCCTGGTGTGCCGGTTCCACCAGGCGCCCCCGAACTGCCAGCAGGCGCGCTGGCGGCTACAGCGGCCAGCGCGAGTTGGCGCCCTCGGCACGGGCGGCGACCAGCAGCTTGGCCATGACTTGATTGGAGCCGTCCTGCGACGCCGTATGCTCAATCTCGGCCCAGTTGAACCGCACGGTGTCGGTGGCCCGATCCCAATGAGCCGCGGGCTGCGCCGAAGTCGCTGCGTTCTGGCTTGAGGCGGGCGGTGCTGTGTCGCTGGCGGTCGAGGCGAGGGCGGGCTCCGGCGTGGCCGGCTCATTGCCAGGCACCTGCTCTTCTTGGTCCTGCTGGCCATCTGCCTCGGCTACCGGCCTGCCGTCGGTGGCGGACATGGGTTCCGGAGCGGCGTCAGGTGCCTGGGCCTCGCGTCCGGACTTCGCATCAACATCATCCTGGGGCGGAGCCGCCTCGGCCGCGCCGGCTCGCTGTTTCGGCTTGGGGCCGGGTCGCTTGCGCATGGGCGCCGCAACCGGGTCAGCGATGCTGCCATCGGCATCGGCGGTGCCGCCCACGGCGTCGTCGCTGTCCATCATGGCCAGCGGTTCGGGCGGGGCAGCTGTCTTCGGCTTGCGCCCTCGGCGCACCGGGGCAGGGGCGTCGCTCAGGACGGCCAGGACCTGCTCAGGGGAAGTGGCAAAGTCGTTGCTGCTATCGGCCTTCGGCTTGCGAGCCATATGCGATCCTTGTGGTTCAGAACCGGCCTGATACGGCATCAGAGGGCTGGTGAGAACTGGTCTGCTGCGAGAAGGGCTGTTCTCCCTTTCCCGAGGCGACCACGTCACGGCTACTCGGCATGCTCCGGGGTTGGGTCGATGCCGAGTTCCTGGCGGACGTGCGCGAACTTGGCTGGATCAGCAAAACGCCTGTCGGCCATCATGGTCCGCAGCGCCGCAAGCCCTTTGTCGGTGAAGAACAGCCGCGGCATCCGCCCCGTCGTGTCCAGGCGCAGCAGCCCGCGCTCGACCAGGCCTGCCGCAGCCTGCGGCACCTTGGGCTGGCCTGCCTGCGGACCGCCCCGCCACGTCTTGATGTAGAAGCCCTCGGCGACGCTGGGCAGCGTCGAGAAGAACATGTCGAGTTCGCGGCGTATGTAGTCCCGCTCCGCCGGCGTGAACGGGGCAGGGACGGCTGCGTCAGAGGTGCGGGTTCTCATGGTGGAGGACATAGCATCTCTCTCTGGCTGACTGGGAGAGTGCCGCATCCAACGCCCTTCAGGTGATGGAAGATGCTCAAAAGAGCAGCCTGTTCATCCTTCAGCTGCTGGGGTTTGCGGCGTGGCACAGTGATGGCTGAACATGACGGACGCTGTCCCGAGCTGTCGTTGGAGGCAATCTTCACCGCTCGATCGCGCCATACACGAGGGTGTTGATCAGGTAGCGGTAGTGCCAGCGTGCCGGGCCGGGCGAGTGGGCCATGAACACCACGACGAGCCGCTCCTGCGGGTCGGCCCACCAGTTGGTGCCGCTGGCGCCGGGCCAGGAAAAGTCCCCGATCGATCCCATCAGACGAACGACGCCTGGCGTGGTCCGCACGGCAAGGCCCAGGCCGAAGCCGTACTCCGCCCGGGTCGGGTCCGCGTTGCCGATCAGGTTGCGCACATCCGGGCCAAGCTGGTTGGTCACCATATACTGCGCCATGCGGCGGCTCAGCACGCGGTGACCGCCGTATTCGCCGCCGTTCAGCAACATGGTGGCGAAACGCAGGTAGTCGCCTGCGGTGGACACGGCGCAGCCGCCGCCGCACTCGAACCCTGTCGGCACCGCCGAGTTCGGCTCCAGCGTTTGCGGACGGCCCGTCTCAGGGTCAGTCGGCAAGGCGCGGGCATAGCGCGCCACCTGGTCCGCCGGGATCAGGAAGCCGGTATCGGCCATGCCGAGCGGCTTGAACACGGTCTCGGCCAGGTAGGCGCCCAGGCTGTGCTCGGTCAGCGCCTCGACGATCAAGCCGGTCACGTCCAGGCCGAAGCCGTAGTCCCAAACCTCGCCCGGCTGGTTCAGCAAGGGAAGGCCGGACAGCTTGGCCAGGAACGCATCGCCCGTCAGCGACCCGGCCGCGGTGGCGCTGCCGCCAGGATACATCTTGTGCACAGCCGTGCTGCCCCGCCCGCCGTAGATCAGCCCGGACGTGTGGGTCAGCAGGTCCCGCACCGTGATCGCTCGCTTGGCCGGCTGGGTGGCGATGATGGCGTTCCCGTTCGCGTCCAGTGTCGCAACCCTCATGTCGGTGAACCGGCCTGGCAGGTACTTGCTGACGGGCTCGTCCAGCACCAGCCGGCCCTGCTCCGCAAGGGTCAGAGCCGCGACGGCGGTCATCGGCTTGGTCATGGATGCGATGTTGAAGATTGTATCCGTGGTCATGCGGACGCCGGCCGCCTTGTCGCGCCAGCCATACGCCTCCATGAACACAAGCTTGCCGTCACGTGCGATGGCGAGCACGGCACCCGGTATCCTGCCCGCCGCGACGTCCGCGTCCAGCACCTCTCCAATGTGGGCCAGGCGAGCGGAGGATAGGCCAACATCTTCTGGCTTGCCGCCGGGCAGCGGGGCGAGGACTTGGGCCTGGGCAACGGAGCCAATCGCGGCCAGCACGAGCGCGAACAATAGGTGCTTCACGACGGATCGTCTCCCAACTTCGTAGCCACGCTTTGTGCCGGCCCCTTGATCATCAAGGCTGGCATTGCCAGGCGGGGCTGTAAATGCTCGACCCTCAGGCTCGGCCGGGGAACCGCAAACCACACGGTCACGAGTTTCAGACGTGGTGTCGGCTTCCTACAACGGTCACACCAAGCTGGTCCGCTCGGAGTGTATGGTTCAAACCCCGTTTAGTGGAGACGATCTATGCGCCTGACCCTTCTGCGTTCAGCTGTTCTGGCAGCCCTGGCATCCTCGGCAGCCGTTGCCGCCCCGACCACGCTGACCGGGCAGCCGCCCGTGGTGATCAATCACCGTGGAGCCAGTGGCTACCTGCCGGAAGAGTCGGTCCAGGCCTACCAGCTTTCCGTCGCCCAACGCGCCGATTACCTGGAAGGCGACGTGTATCTGACGACGGACGGCGTGCCGGTCATGCTACATGACGGCACGCTGAACGCGACCACGAACGTCGTGGCTTACGCCGCATCGCATCCCGACATCCTGGCACTGAGGTCCGCAGACGGATCCTACGACGTCACCAAGTTCACCTATGCGCAGGTCCAGCAGCTCACGGCGACGTTCCGCAGCGCCCCGGGATACGGCTCCGACCGGCAGTACTACGTCCCGGACTTCCACTACCAAATCGCAACGCTCGTCCAGGTCGCCGACCTAGCTTACAGCGACTTCCTGGCCACCGGCATCCGTATCGGTATTTACCCGGAAGCGAAGCAGAGCGGCCTGGCCGTTGCGGACGCCATCCTCGCCACGCTGAATGACCCAAAGTACAACGGCTACTTCAGCGCGCCCGGCGGCGCGATCCTGCAATCCTTCGACCCAGCCCAGGTGGCTTACCTGAACAGCCTCACGGCCATCCCCGTCACGCAACTGGGTGTTTGCCCCAGCTCGGCGGCGCAGGCTGCGCAGATCGCGGACTTTGCGGATGGCATCGGGCCGTCCACCAGCCAAACCAACGCCGCTTGCGTGCAGCTCGCACACGACGCCGGGCTGTTCGTGCATCCCTACACATTCCTGAACGACCCGGCCCAGTATGCCACCTTCTACAACTATGGCGTGGACGGTGTGTTCACCAACTTCGCCGACATTGCCGAGGCGGCGCGGGCGTCGATCTTCGTGCCGGAGCCTGCTAGCCTGCTCGTGCTCGGACTTGGTCTGGCCGGATTGCTTGGGGATCGCGTCCGACGGCAAGCGCAGCAAACGCGGCGTGCATGAGATAGCCCGTGTTGGCCGTCGCCCAGCTGCCTCATAGAGCGGGAGGCCCAAGCGCAGGCTTGACTATCCAGGGATCAACAACCTGCCGCGTCAGGCTACGGAGATTGAGCTTTCTGCCAGAGCTGGAAGAGGTCGCACCCTCAGCGGTTCGCCGCCTTGTTCGACCCAACGTTCTCGTTCCACTCGACCGGCAGGTCGTCCCAGGTGGCGAGCTGCTTGCCAGGCCACTTCCTGCGGGTATGGACAAGGAAGCCTGTGCCGGTAACCTCGACGTAGCCGGATTTGCCGTCCGTCAGCTTGAGGTGCTGGGCCAGCGCCTCGCCCTGATCTTTCATGTAGCTGTCGCTCACCTTGGGTTCCTTTCTAGTGCGGTTGCCTGACCAGCCCCCGTCACCCCTTTATCGTTGTGTGACTCCGCATCCCGACCTTAAGCCGGTAAAGCCCACCACGACAGGAGCCTCCCTGCCACATCCCGTCCTTGTCACGCTCGCTGCTTGCGCGCTTGCCGGTGCTGCCCACACCGCCGACCCGGCACCGGTGTGGTCCCTGGTCCCGTCCGGTCTCAAGCCGGAAAGGAGAGGGTCGCAACTCGCATCAAGGCCCAGGGAGCACCTTTTCGAATGGGCCCGTTTGGCAGGCGCGGGTCCGGCAGTGCTGCTGCTGAATACGAACGTCTACATCAACCGTGCCTCGGGACGGCTGGACCGGCCGCTGCAGGACACCATTGACGGGGCACTCCTGTTCCATTGCTCGGTTGCGCTTGCGGAGTTGGCAGTGGGTGTCGCGAATGCCGATCCTGCGCGCCGTGGCTGGTCCGTGCTTCGGGACCATTACGCTGGGCTGTTCGCCGCCGTGCCGGCAAGCCGGCTATAGACCCCGGACGCGCAGGTCTGGGTGGATGCCGGCGTGGTTGCCGGCACACTCGCGCGCACGCAGGGCTTTCTGCCGCACCAGCGGAAGGAGTGCCTGAACGACGCGCTGATTTTCCTGAC
>CAXTDP010000410.1:0-5608 GCA_964242295.1 uncultured Acetobacteraceae bacterium
GAAGAATCTGCGCTCCCATGTCGACCTGGTTGTCGAGGCATTCTTCCATGGCCCGGGCCAACGTTTCCAGGGCAAAGGGTTTGGGAAGACGCGTCAAACCGGGTGGAACAGCTTCTTGAAGCTCTGAGTAGCCCGTCACGAGCAGCATGGCCAGTCCGGGCCGTAGCTCTTGTACCGTCCCGGCCAGCTCGACACCCGTCATGCCCGGCATGGCGTAGTCCGTGATCACCAACTCAACTTCCGGGCTAGCTCGCAGGATCTTCAGCGCTTCCCAGCCCGACGGGACGGCGATCGTGGTATGGCCGAGTTCCTCCAACATCGCAGCCGTACTCGCCAACACAAGCGGATCATCGTCCACCACAAGCACGGTGCGGCACACAATTGGCTGTGCTTGGGCCGGCTTGGAACTCGGCACCGAAGGGATCGCCGCGACCTCTGCCCGTGGAAGCCAGAGCTCGGCGGTCGTGCCCGCGCCCTTACGGCTGTGCAACACGAGCCGGCCTCCCGACTGAGCAGCCAGGCCATGCACCATTGACAGCCCCAGCCCGGTGCCCTTGCTAACCTCCTTGGTCGTGAAGAACGGCTCCACGGCTCGCGCCAGGGTGGCCTCATCCATGCCTTCGCCTGTGTCCGTCACGCTGAGCACGACGTACGATCCTGGCAGCAGACCTGCTGCCGCGTCCGGTCGCACTTGGTCCTCGCGTGCTGCGATCGTCAGGTCACCACCCCCGGGCATGGCGTCGCGCGCATTCACGGCCAAGTTGAGCACCGCAAGCTCCAACTGATTCGCATCCACATGGGCAGGGGCCAAAGACATCGGAAACCGCGTCTCGATCCGTATGCCGGCCCCGAGCGAACTGCGCAGCAGGTCCGCCATGCCACGTACCAGGCCCTGCACATCGAGGATCTCCGGCTCGAGTGCCTGGCGGCGACCGAAGGCGAGCAGGCGCTGGGTCAACGCCGCTCCCCTCCTGGCGCCTGCCGTGGCATTGTCGAGAAGGCGCCTCGCTTTCCGGTCGTCGGCGGGCAGCCGCTTCACGAGCAGCTCCAGGCTGCCCAGCACGGCTGTGAGCAGGTTGTTGAAGTCGTGCGCAATGCCTCCGGTAAGCTGTCCCACCGCCTCCATCTTCTGTGCTTGCCGCAGCGTGGCCTCCGTTGCGCGATGCTCGGCCATCTCCGTCCTGAGCCTGGCGTTGATGGCGTCGAGCTCGCTTGTCCGCTGGGCGAGGTCGAGCTGCAGCCGGAGCATGTCGCCAAAGCGCCGGCTAGACCGCAGGCTGGTGACAGTCAGCGCAGCAAGGAACACCGTGCTCATGGCGGCTGCGGCAAGGGAACGATCAGTCCCTTCAGAAGCGAACCGGACAACAAGGGGCAGGCCAGCTGGGAGGATGTAGGCAAGCGCGGCGGGCAGGTGCGCAGCGTGCAACGCGGCGGCGCCGGCGCACATGCCGCCGATGAGGAATGCCCAAAAGAGCTGATACGTCTCGGACGGGGGAAACAGCAGGACCGCCCCGCCACCCCAAGCGAGGCCGGACGCAAGGGCACCGCACGCGCCAAGGGTTCCCCAAACTTTGCTCTGTTCGGGTCGTGGCATTGTACGGCAATAATCCCACCATATCCCGAGCCGTAGCGCCGCAAGGAACGAGATGACCGCGAGCCAGGCGTAAGCTCGCCTGTCATGTTCGACGGCGACGAGCACCGCCGTCATGAGCGTCGCATTGATCACTGCCACGAGACTTGTGACCGGTGTTTGCTGGAACATCGCCCTGATCCGCTCGGCGCGGATATCGGTTTCAGAGATCATCCGGCTGCTCGCTAGCTTCCTTGACGTATCGGGCCGCCCAGACATTATGGCGCGAGAACAATGTTAGTTCAGGACCCCGTGGAGCACCACTGCTCCTCGCCCCCACGGTTGATTGAGGCTGTGAGGTCACTCATTTCTGCCCCTTTCACGCACCGTCAAACGCTGGGATGGCTCCGCGAACGACCTCCGGCTGGACGCAGCCGCCAGCTTGCGGGTATTCCATGAGCGGAATGGCATCGGACACCCTGGACCGGCTCTTGACGGCCCTGGCTGTCCGCCTGCACGCATCGTCCGTGTGCGAGGTGCGGCGGGGCTGGCGCTTGTCCTTCCAGCCGTTCGACACGACCATCCTGCACCACGTCCTGAGCGGCAGCGGCGCCATGCGGGTCGGCAACGGCCCGTGGCTCCCCTTTGCGCCGGGCAGTGTCCTGCTCGTGCCGGCCCGCGCGCCCCACACCATCGGCGACGCTGGCCCGGCTGCGCAGGTGGTGAAAGCTGAGGACCGATGCGCCATGCTGGCCGACGGCCTGGTCACCTTCACCGCCGGTGACGGCACCCGTGACATCCTGCTGCTGTGCGGCGCCGTTTCAGCCTCCGGCAACAGTGGCCTGGGCTTGTTCGACCTGTTCCATGAACCCCTGGTCGAGGACCTTTCCGCCGACGCCCGCTTCCGCGAACTGTTCGGGCTGATGGCGGCGGAGGTGGCCAGCCCCAACCTTGGCACGCGAGCGATGACTGAGGCGCTGATGAAGGGCTGCCTGATCGCCCTGCTGCGCCGGCACCTGCTGTGCGATGGCGGGTCGCACCTGCTCCCGGCCCTGCACGAGCCGCGGCTGGCGCGCGCCGTGGTTGCGGTGATCGAGGAGCCGGCAGCGGCGCACAGTGTCGCCAGCCTCGCGACCCTTGCCGGCATGAGCCGCGCGTCGTTCGCCGCGCACTTCGCGCGGGCGTTCCAGCAGGGTCCGATGGAGTTCGTGCAAAAGGTCCGCCTCCGTATCGCCGCTCGCCTGCTGACGACCACGGACTTCCCGCTCAAGGTCATCGCGCGCAGCTCCGGGTACGCAGGCCCTGCCTCCTTCGCACGAGCGTTCCGCGCCGAGCATGGAACCGACCCGTCCACGTATCGCGACGCCAACGCGCTTGATCAACAAAAGCCGAGGCGGACCGACGCCCTGGTCGGCAACGAGGTCCCGCCAGCTTCGTAACCAAGCGGTGCATGCGGCAGATCGTCCAAACTTGGCGTCATCCCGTCCAGACCATCTGCAGGACCCGAAACCCCGCCGTTCCTGGCCCATTCCGGTGCGTGCCCGCACGTGCATCCCGCACTCCGGGCCAAGAGGAGAGCCCTGGAACGTGCGCCCGCCCTGCCCCCCTGTCGCCTTCACCGCCCTTGCCGCTGCCATCATGTTGGCCGGCTGCGCCGTCCCGCCCCCGCCGGTCCCCGACCCGACCGGGCGCGCAGACGCCGACATGCTGCGGGTGCTGACCGCCTTCCAGACATCCGGCGCCCAGCCAATCCCCAACTTGACGGTCGCGCAGGCCCGCAGCCAGCCCACGCCTGGGGACGCCGCAGCGGCAGTCGCGCAAGCGATGGGGATGCCCGCCAAGATGCCGCTGGCCAGCGTCCGGGACATCCAAGTCGGCGGTGCCGCCGGGATGCTGCCGGCGCGCGTCTATGACCCGCAGGCGGCCCGGGGACCCGCGCCGGTCATCCTCTACTTCCACGGCGGCGGCTGGGTGACGGGCACGCTGGACACCTACGACGCCTCTGACCGCGCCCTGGCACAGGGCACCGGCGCCATCGTGGTGTCCGTGCAGTACCGCCTAGGGCCTGAGAACCGCTTTCCCGCCGCGCAGGACGACGCCATCGCTTCTTATGCCTGGTTAATCCAGAACGCCGGCAGCCTGGGCGGCGATCCCCGGCAGATCGCCCTGGCGGGCGAGAGCGCAGGCGGCAACCTGGCCATTGACACCGCCATCGCCGCCAGGGACCGCGGCCTGCCGCGTCCCGTGCACGAGTTGCTGGTCTATCCCGTCGCCGGCACCGACCTGCAAACGCCGTCCTACCAGCAGACGCCGACTGCCGTGCCGCTGAACCGCGCCGCCATCAAGTGGTATGTGGACCATTTCACCAATGGCCCCGCGGACCTGCAGGACCCGCGCCTGAACGTGGTGGGCGCCGCGAACCTTGCCGGCCTGCCTCCCACCACCATCGTGTCGGCCGAGATTGATCCGCTGCGTTCGGAAGGCGAGCTGCTGGCGGCCAAGCTGCAAGCGGCCGGTGTGCCGGTGGAGCAGCGGACCTACCCTGGCGTCACGCACGAGTTCTTCGGTATGGGCGCCGTGGTCGGCCAGGCCAAGGCGGCGGAAGACTTCGCCAACATGCGGCTGCGGGCGTCGTTCACGCAGCCGATGCAGGGGATGCCAACTCCGCACGGGCGCGCCGCACGGCAGCGCGCAGGCTGACGCAGCAAGGCGCCCGTCCCGCTGGATCGGTGCCTGTCCCCACGTTTGACCCTCAGGACACAGAGGCACCCCATGTCTGATCAGCACAGCTACGTTCCTTACACGGACGGCGTCGAAACCCCGTCGGCGGAAGAGACGGAGGTGATCGGCAAGATCATCCTCTCTATGACGAAGGAGAGCCAAACCGTCGCTGCCCGCGACGGCAAGACCGTCCGCGCCTCACACGCCAAGAGCACCGGGCTGATGAAGGGCGAGCTACGCGTGCTGGACAGCCTGCCGCCCGCCCTGGCGCAGGGGCTGTGCGCGCAGCCAGGCACCTACCCCGTCGTGATGCGCTTGGCGCAGGGGCCGGGCGAGGTGCTTTCGGACAGTGTCAGCACCCATCGCGGCATGTCGGTCAAGGTGTTCGGCGTAGACGGCCCGAAGCTGGGTGGGCACGAGGGCAACAACACCCAGGACTTCGTGCTTGCCACCGGCCCGGCCTTTCCGCAGAGCAGTGCCAGCACTTTCCTGGTTGCGATCAAGGGGCTGGAAAAGGGCACGCCCCTGCCGGAGGCCGCCAAGCAGGCGATGTCCACCGTCAACCGTGCAGCCAACGCCGTCGCACATGCCCTGGGCACAGACAGCGCGACCTTCGGCTTCTTCGGCCACACCAAGCGCAGCCCGCTGGCCGACGCCTACTTCAGCCAGGCAGCTTTGCGTTGGGGAAGTCACATTGCCAAGGTCGGCGCGTTCCCGGTGTCGCCGGACTTGGTGGCGATGGTGGACCAGACGTTGGACACCGGCGCCGACCATGACGCCTTCCGTACTGCGGTCGTCACTCACATGCAGGCGCACGGCGCCGAGTTCGAGTTGCGGGTGCAGCTTTGCACCGACCTGGACAAGATGCCGGTCGAGGACGCCTCGGTGCCCTGGCCGGAGGACGAGAGCCCCTACGTGGCTGTGGCCCGGCTGGTGCTGCCGCCGCAGGATGCCTACAGCCCGGCGCGGCAGGCGTACTTTGACGACGTGCTGTCCTTCCAGCCCGCGCACGCCCTGCAAGCGCACCGGCCGCTTGGGTCGCTAATGCGGGCAAGGCTGGCCACCTACCAGGCGCTGTCGGCCTACCGGCACGAGCAGAACCACCAAAAGCAGGTCGAGCCGTCCAGCGTGGACCAAGTGCCGGATTAGGGCAAGCGCACGCGGGTTGGAACACCCCCTAACCACTCGGCCCGCGTAAGCCTGTTCCGGTATCCATTCAGATACAGGTTGTACGTCAGCAGTAAACTTCGGCGCTGATCAGCGGGACCGTCGCAAGTTTGGGGGTGCGGCGGCCAACTGGCTACTTTCGCGTTTGTT